>JASJDX010000094.1 GCA_030064975.1 Pleurocapsa sp. MO_192.B19 | reverse complement strand
ATCCCTGCTGCTCCATCCTGGTTGTATCTCTTGAGAATCTTTTGAGCATAGGGGTAAGAATATCCCACTACTACCGCACTGTTTTTGATGGTCCATCCCAAAGAGATTTTCCACAATAGATGCCATCTTCTCATTTCTACTGGGTCTCGACTCTTGAGATATTTGGCTTTTAATTCAGAAGCACTAAAGTGTTGGGCTAAATAAGCTGTTTTTGGCATTCAATCTCTTTTTCTTCTTTACCTTTATTTTATACATACTTTAGTAATCGGATTTAGTATCAGAGGCTCTTCATAATTAATTAACCATGATAATTTCTGTTTTAACCGTTGATGGATTACTTTAAGCTCAGCTTGAGGCATTAATTCAACAATCACCTCAAGAGTCACATTTAATAATTGTTTTCCCCAATTAACTAATCGCTCTACATTAAACAATACCTTCGCCAAACTAAATCTATAGAAGATGGTATTTAGTCAAGGGTACTATCAGAAAGAATTTAGGTATAATTTATCACTCAATTTCTGGCAGAAGTTGCGTGTTTGACATCCTAAGTACGGCTAAATTTCAACTTTGGGTCAATTTCATGAGCAAAAACAATTCAATTGTTCTACTTTTATGAGCTGTAATGTCAGAGTTGACAAATGATTTAGTCTTCGCTCCTCATTTGGCGAAGGTATTGATTAAAATAACGACACTGACTTCTTTGAGATGGAGGAGCTAAAAAAGCTAGTTCAGTTTGTTGCAATTTTAAACGACATTTATGGCAAGCATCAAGAAAATTGTGATAACTTTCATCTTGACTTAATTGTTGTTTGAGAAGATTAGACATAGCATGAGTGACATCATAAGTGCAAATCACCTCTGGATAATTTTTTTGATACGCGGCAAGGTTAGAGTTAAATTCGATTGGTGACAATGGATGTAGAGCGAATAAACGGAATTATCGGCATTAGAACTGAAATGAAATCGCTAGCTCATGAAGTAGTTACCTGCTTGCTTAGAAGTTAATGAACCACACTGAATGTCTAATTAGGAAATGGCTGAGCCAAATCACAACAGTCGAGTTGGTATTATTACCGATAAAGTCTATTATTAATAAAGGTTGCTGTTTATTGACAAGATAAGTTGGCTCCTCTGAAGGAAAGATGCAATCATGACCCGCAATATCTATGCACTGCTAGTTGGGATTAATAATTACCCTCATCCAGTCTCCCCGCTTAAAGGTTGTGTAAATGACATCACAGCAGTAGCAGAGTATTTGCAAGAACGAATAACAGAAGAAGGATATGAACTGCATATCCAAATGCTTATAGATCGAGAAGCCACTCGTCAGGCAATTATTAATGGCTTCCGAGAGTACCTATGTCAGGCTGGTAGCAACGATGTTGCTCTCTTTTACTACAGTGGTCATGGCTCTCAAGAAGAAGCCCCTCTGGAATTTTGGCACCTGGAACCTGACCATCTGGATGAAACCCTAGTTTGCTGGGATAGTCGCACTGAAAACGGTTGGGATTTAGCAGATAAGGAACTAGCGCATTTGATTGCTGAAGTAGACCAGAAGAATCCGCATATTGTGGTATTCTTGGACTGTTGCCACTCAGGGGCGGGGACACGCAATGATTTACAAAATACTGCCGTGCGTCGGTTTCCGACTGATCGACGTCAACGACCTCTAAATAGCTTTATTTTTTCGCTAGAGGAAGCCAATAATCTCTCTACTGCCCATAATCCGAACCAGAACCCGTCGGATTGGTTTGTCCTGCCCCAGGGGGAGCATATTCTCCTTGCTGCCTGTAGAGACAATGAAGAAGCTAAGGAATATTACGGTAACAACCAACACCAAGGGGTATTTTCTTACTTTTTAATGGATACACTTCGGCGAGTCAATGGAAGCTTAACCTATCGCGACTTGTTCAAAAGAGTTCATGCTCTAGTACGCAGTAGAGTGACCGCTCAGTCACCGCAGCTTGAAGCAACGAATTCCAAAAACTTAGACCAGCCTTTCCTAGGTGGAGCCATTGCTGAACACCAACCTTACTTCACAGTAACTTTTGACCAAACTCACGGTTGGATAATTGACGGTGGGGCTGTCCATGGCATTCCCCCTGTATCTGGAGATGAAACAACACGACTGGCAATTTTTCCAATCAATAGGACAGTAAAGGAACTCCGCCAAATTTCACAAGCTCTCACGGTCGCTGAAGTTACTGAAGTATTACCGCAACTGAGCAAACTCAATCTATCGCATGATAGTGAGGAGCTAAATCCAGAACTGACCTACAAAGCGGTTGTGATCGCTCTGCCTCTACCTCCTCTGGGAGTTCACCTAAAAGGAGACGAAGAAGGCATCACTCTAGCCCGCCAAGCTATTCAAACAGCTAGCTCTGGAGAACAACCTTCGCTTTATATTAGCGAAGTAGTAGAATTTGAACAAGCCGAGTTTCGACTGATAGCTCGTGATGGTAAATATATAATTACTCAGCCTGTTGATGAACGTCCACTAGTTGCTCAAATTGTTGGTTATACGCTAGAGAGTGCTTCACAAGCCATCCAACGTCTAGAGCATATTGCCCGTTGGAGAAACATTGCTGCCCTCTCTAGCCCTGCCATAAGTCGGATTCGACCAGATGCGGTGAAGCTTCAAGTTTACCAGGGTGATTCAGAAATTACAGACCCCCAGATTCGCCAGGAGTACGAGTATAAAAACGGCAAATGGCAACAGCCAACGTTTTGGGTCAAGCTGACCAATACGAGCAACGAGTCACTTTACATGGCACTGCTTGACCTCACAGATCGCTATGCCATTATTACTGATCTGTTGCCTACAGGTGGAGTTTGGTTAGAACCGGGACAGGAAACTTGGGCGCTGGAAGGACAGCCCATATATGCCAGTGTTCCCAAGCAGTTATGGGAACAGGGGATTACAGAATATAAAGATATTCTTAAGCTAATTGTCTGCACGACTGAATTTGACGCAACCCTGTTAAAACAGGATGGGCTTGAGATGCCTAGAACTCGTTCGGAGAAAGATGCCAAGAGCATAAAAAGCACCCTCAACCGCTTGATGAACCGGATTCAAACCCGCGAATTGAGGGCTTGTACTGAAACAGAAGACCTTTGGGATGATTGGGTCACCAACCAAATTACGATGACTACAGTTCGTCCCCTGCCTACTACTCCAGTTCCCAACACAGGAGGCGGCGTCCCTCTAGGAGCTGGCGTTGAACTACAAGCACATCCCAGTTTACGCGCCAAGGCTCACCTGACCACAGTAACCCAGTCCAGTCGTGATTTGGGAAATCTAATTCTGCCAGCAATCTTGCGAGAAAATCCTGAAGTCACGCAACCTTTTCAATTCACTACCAGCAGAGGTACCGATCCAGGTTTGAGTGCTTTGGAACTAAGTGAAATAGATGCCGACACCATTGAAGCAGTAGCCCCTGGAGCCCCGTTGAGGTTACTGGTTGAACAAGTTTTGGCTCCAGGGGAATATATTCTCCCCATTGGCTATGATGGTGAGTTTTTTCTGCCTTTGGGTCGAGGACAAGCAAGCAATGGCAAGACTGAAATCAGAATAGAGCGATTGCCAGAGCCAATTAGTGAAGGCAAGCGCAGTCTTCAGGGGTCAATCCGCATCTTTTTTCAAAAGATAGTGAGCAAGAAACTGGGGCTAGAATTTCCTTATCCAATTCTAGCCGTTGCTGAGGTAGGGGAAGACGAAACAGTCAGCTATGAAGCGGATATGGAGAAAGTCAAAGCTCGGGTTGCCCAAGCCAAGCGAATCGTCCTCTATATTCACAGTATTATTGGGGATACTCGCAGTATAGTGCCTAGTATTCAGAAAGCAAAGGTAGAAGTAAATGGGCAACTCCGCTCTTTGAGTGAAGATTATGACTTGGTTCTTACCTTCGACTACGAGAACATTGATACTGCCATCGAAGAGAACGCTCGACTGCTGAAGCAGCGCTTAGAAGCAGTTGGGCTAGGCTCGAATCATGGCAAAATTTTGCACATTATTGCTCACGGGATGGGAGGCTTGGTTTCCCGTTGGTTTATTGAGAGAGAGGGAGGTAATCAAGTCGTTCAACATCTGGTTATGCTGGGAACTCCAAATGCTGGGTCTCCTTGGCCAACAGTAAAGGCTTGGGCTACTTTTGCCTTGACTATTGGTTTAAACAGTCTCTCCACAGTTGCTTGGCCAGTGAAGGTACTAGGCAGCTTGCTGGGAGCGATTGAAACCATTGATGTAGCTTTAGATCAGATGCAGCCTGGTTCAGAATTCTTGAAATCCCTGGCAGCTAGCCCTGCTCCAGGTATTCCCTACACAATCATTGCGGGCAACACATCCATTATTCCCGCCGCTGAAGCATCTGGTCCCCTAGAACAGCTAATGCAGAAGCTATGTAAAGTGGTGGAACTACCTTTTTGTGGTATGTCGAATGACATTGTTGTTACAGTAAAAAGCATCAAAAGTGTTAGTACTGAGTATTTGCCTCAAACCATAATATATGAAGCTGCCTGCGACCATCTAACTTACTTTACCACTCAAGCAGGACTCCATGCCTTAACAGAAGCTCTGAGTCAAGCTCTGGACAATGCAACTGAATCTATTGCTGTTCCTCTAACTATTCATAAGACTCAGAATCAGGGTGATAATGCTAGTCTTCAATCTCAGCCAAGTGATTTCGTGAATGCACCCAGCACAGACAGTGAACAACCAACTACACTTACTTCCCCTCCCGCCTCCAAACCAGTAACTCATAGGGATAAAACTCTCGTCAATTCTGGATTAGAGAATCGTCGTGGACTAAATCGTGTTGGTGTTATGGTTACTGTACTGCTGTCTGTACTAGTTATCATTTTGGGCTTAATGCTGTGGCAGCACTCACAGAAAGAGGAACCAGCAAAGAAGGAGGAAACCAGTAGGTCGTTACCTAAGACTATTGAGAGTTAGATACTTCTATGCCGCTCTACTGTCTATTTTTTCGTGAAAAAATAAAGCTTTGTAAAGAACCTAGAGAGAATCTGAAATCCTATCGTACAAGTTATGTACTATATTAGTATATTCGTCAGCAGTATCAGCAATTGTACAGAGAATTACGCTAAGGCTGAAAGCTTTGTGGTATAAGTATTTTAAAAGTGTTGTTTCTGATCGCTATCAGTGTACCAGTTAAACTTTAGTCTATTTGGTAAAGCAATTGCGAACGAGATTTCAATGCTTTCAGAAGTCTAATTTTCAGTAGGTTTAATTGGTACAGTTCTTAGCTTAAGTTTCTGCACGTTTGCTAACCAAATCCCAGCTTCTCTTTTTCTTTAAAATTACATATAGATTACATATTAGGTGCAAGATCTCAGTCTACTGAAACTCAGTTTGGAGTTCTGCATATTACATAGATATTCAAAAAAGAAATATAAGATAATAACAAGCCTGTGAGGTCGTTATGATTTTCCGTTTAGAGAATTATTCACAGCGAGTATTTCCTCCAATTCAGCCAGATATATACACTACAGATGATGAGTTGACTGCATTGACACCTGACGAGCAGGTTACTCGAAAGCTCATAGCTCTCGCCAATAAGGAATTCACTAGGTGGGAAGTTTTAGTTGGATGGAAGTTGGATGTCCCCAGTCAAATAGGTCATCTATTGCTACAGCACAAAATGGCTATAGAAGCAGAACTGGAGGGAAAATGGCAACGGGCTGATTTTTTTTGGCAGCAAGTTCAGATAGAGATAAAGGCTTTATCAAGAAAAGATAATGTATGGCAGTACCTAGTTTCTGTGTACGCTAAAGAACAAGGTGTATTGTTCAGAGGAGATCCTGTGCAAATGCGTCAGCGCTTAGTTGATGAACTGTTGATTGATACTCACTGCGCTTTTTACAACGGACGATCTCAACAGATAGAAAAGCTGACTCTAGGAGATCGCGCCTTTGTGCATATTGACTATATTCAGAAACTTCTCGACCTTTCTGCCCTTTCTGATAACAGTCTGCTTTCTGTACTTGGGGAGCCTTGGGAAAAACGAATAACCCTATTGAAAGAAGCAAACAAATGGCAGCAAGCGATTCAGTGTTGCCAGGAAAGGCTGAGATACTTTCCCAACAGAAGCGACTTTCAAAATGAACTAGCAGAGATTCATTGGTTGGCGACTCTGGCAAAACTCCGTGAAGCTAAGTCGTCGGCACACCATCGGCAAAACGCAAAGACACTGCAAGCTGGCATCAAGGCGTTAGAAAACTGCTGGCAGCAACATCCCTACAACCTGAGTATTTTTGAGTTTTTGGGCAGTTTGTACCACTTGCAAGCCATCAGTTTAGTCAACAGCGAGCAATTTGCTGAAGCACTGGTCTCGATTCAAAAAGCCGTAACTTATAACCCTTACCTCGATAAAGCCTTTGAGACTCGAGATGAAATCGTGCAAGTTATGACTCAGCTACAAGAGCAAATGAGGCAGCTTCAGCAGGAGATCGCTCGAAAATTTAATGCACGGCTGAATGAGGAAGGGCAAAGGCTATTAACTGAAGTCCAAAAAGGGTTTGGCCCGATGAATGCTTACATTGAATCGGAGCAAGCCAAGATGACAGCGGAGCAGTTTCAGATGGCTCAGGCAGTTCATCTTTGGCAAGCCATTGGTCTGCCAGAACCTCCTGAAGGTTGGCAAAAAGAGGCGCAGACTGTGGTGATGCAGGGGATTGATGAACAAACAGTTCCCCTTGAGTCTTCTATGAGTTGGTGCAGAAAAGCACTTCAGTTATGTGAAGAGGTGGATAAGGTATTACAACAACCGCCAGCTAGCCAAGCTGATATAAGGGATGTCTGGCAGTCAATAGTAGCTAACAAACCCGATTTAGCTGACCTAGATTCGTCTCTCATCTGTACCTTTCTAGAACGTAAACTGTTTGGAGAGGAAGGCGAAGGCGATCGCGTTGAAGTAACTCCTCCTTCTGATTTGTCAAGAGAACAGCCTATCCTCACACCTATATCTGTCAAGCGGCAACCAGGAGCAGAACCCCTACTTCCTTGGCTGTTCAGTCCTCAGGACAAGCGGATTAAACTCCAGGCCATAGTTGCTATTGCACTGGTGCTGGGGGCTGGGGGTTTAAGAATTCAAGACAGGTTAAGGAGTTCTGCAAGGGAGACAGCCTATCAAGAAATTCTGGCAGCTGAGCAAATTCAGGACGATCTGGGCTTGGTGCAAAATGCTGAGGTGTTTTTTGCCAATTCGCCCCTCAGTGGAAAAGATGGAAGAAATGACCAGGTCATGGAACTCTACACCGAGTCCTTGGTACGCTGGTATGCCCAGCAAGAAATTTCACCCGATGCTAGCGCCCGGAAGCATTTGGAACGCTATCACCAAGTTATGGAAACCTTCAAAGTAGAGGATAAGCAGCTATGAAAAGAATCATTAATGTCTTGAGCATTTTAGGTCTTGTTGCCGCTCCAGTTTCCATTGGACTGTTTTACTCGCAAACCGATGCTCCGCAGAATATTGCTGTCATCCAAGAAGCGATCGCCTCAGACAATTTTCCTCCTAACCAACCGCGCTTGATTACTTTGGAAGCCGATGAAGGCTTCCAAAGATTGAGTGAACGCCAACAATTGGACCAACTGCGGGATTGGCTGCTATTCACCGTTATATCCGGTCAAGGGCTTTCAGCCCAAGATATCAACCAGAGTACCTATGACTTGGCCACCATCCGTTATGGCTACATGAGGCCAGTGGCTAACTTTGAGTATGACCAGACACGCTCGCTCTTTATCGGCAATGGACAGGTAGTTGCCTTGGTCCCTAAAGTAGCCACCCAAGAGGAAAGAATGGACGACTTGAGTCATATTGCCGATCGCCATCGCAAAAACCTGGGCACGCTTCCGACGTCCCTGTTGGTATTTGAATATGAAATTAGTCCAGACAAACAATCTGCTTTCTTGACCAAGCGAGAAACAATCGAAGCCCAAAAACTTTTTAGTAGTGCCTACGGTTACCATGAAGCTCAAATTGTCAGCTTGAGTGATCTTCAAAAGTTCATGAGTCAGGTAGATGATATAACCTTCGCTCAGGTCAAAGACTCAAAGCTGATTTTGGGTGGGCGAAAACTGAGTAGCTATAAATATCAGGGGATTCGCGTCGAAGATGTTGCGGCTATCTGGCAGTCAGAAAAGAAAATACAAGAGCAAATTGACCAATTTGAAGCGCGTTGGCAAGCCAAGTGGGACAATGCTTCTCCTTTAGAAATAATAGAGCTCGAGCAACAAGCTCTAAAAGACTTGCAACAGTTAAAGCTAGTTGATGGAAGTGGTTTTTCCCTCGATCCCGTTTACGATTACTCCGCCTTGCAAAAGTTTCTGGCTAAAGTCAAGCCTATTCTCAAAGAACTTACTGTAGGTAATCAACCCCTAATTACCGAAGAAGATATCCAACAGGCTGAAGTTGGCCTGTCTAAGCAGGATGAGTTTCCTTATCTGGTGCTTGTCGATAAACTCTCCAAAAGCACCGATCCCAGGATAAGTTTATTGAGCGAATTTGCTTCGGTCGCAGGACAATTCAGTAAGTTCCAAGCTGCTCGCTACGATGGAGATCTGCAAGGGACGGAAGTTGGCATGGTTTTGTTCTACACTGACCTCCTAGCCAAACTGTGGGCACTTAACTATGTAGGAACCACACCCTATAAGAAGATTCCTGACTTCTATCCCCTGACAAAGATACAGATTTCATCAATTTATGAGGAAGAAATCCGGGCTTTGCCTAGTACTCGCCTCTGGTTTGGACCTCAAGACCGAGGATTTCAAGCAGCTAATAATGGTTCAAGCTTACTTTTTGCCCGCAATGCCACTCGGATTTATGCCGCCTCTTCCAACCCACTTAATCCAGGGGTAGAAACGACAGCAGCGGCTAATAGTGATGCTTTCTTGAGTTGGTGGAATGACCACTACGAAGAGGTTGCCCGCTACGAGCCACAGTACGAACGTCTGAACCAGATTATGAAATGGAGTTTATTGATTGGCTGGCTCAATGAGTCTTGGCGAGGTAATCGATTGGGCTTTTTACAGGAAGTATCCGTTAAGCGAGATAACTGGTTTCCAGACTGGGTAAAAGCTCAGGGCGATCGTCTCAGATTTGAGGATTGGGAGCAGGTTGGCTTTTTTGAGCGAGGCTACAAAGGCACAAAAACAGAAGCCATGCCACTTCTCTACTCAGAAGATTATCAACAGTTTGGAAAAACAAGATATTTTCTTGGTGGAGTTTCACTAGCTAACAAAAAACTCTTCAAAACTCGTATTCCTTTACCTACTAAAAGCAAAATTAGCGCATTAGCAAAGAGATCTAACCTGAATTATCGTTCTATTGCCTTCCAAAAAGGCAAATTTATCTTTAACAATCTGGATGATACCACTTATAGTCTAAAAAATCTCAATCGCAACCTGAGTCAAGCCACAGTTCAAGCAAAAGCAGGAACTAAATTCCGCAGCCCAAACGCTGAACTAGCAAACCAGGTCTTTAATCGCAACGTCTCTAAAACTGCCTCTAAGCTTAAGATTGATACTTCCATTGGTGGAGCAGACCTAGGCACTTTTAGCATCAATAAGACGGGAAATGGCTTTAAGGTCGGTTTTTTAAGTCGAGATATTGATACCGCCCATTCCCTAGGTTTGCGCCTAAGTCGGGATAAACGTCCTCTTGAAATCGCTCTCAAGCAAATTGACACGGTCGAGGTCGTTCTCAAGTCCAACACGCAACCACGCGATTACATAGTGAAATTGTCTGACTCCAAGCGTTGGCTGAAACTAACAGAATCGTCTGGGGGAGGCGGGGTTAAACCTCCAAAACCGCCCAAAGATTGGCAATTTATTGTCGGCGACTTAGGCGACGACTCTCGAAACTTCCGCTTTTCTTGGATCGATGATGAGACAATACAAAAGTCTGGCAATTTCAAGCGTATTTATGATCGTCCTTCTGGGGGAGGAAATCCAAAGTTCGTTGATGATCTAAGAAATCGGAGATATCAGCCAATTGCTGAAGATTTAGTCAAAGATCCGGTCAAGTTTTTTGCTCAGGCGAAAAAGCACTTAAAGTATCAACTCAACCAGGTCGATGACTTGCTAAAAGCAGGAAAAGATACAAAAGCAGCCAAGCAGCTTGACCTTTTGATCCAGTTCTACGGACCAGAGCCAAACCTAACTCTGCGTAAGGCTATAGTCGAACTCCGTCGGGGTAAGCTTAAAGTCAAACGAATCGTCCCCAACGATTTAGGAGGGGATTTATTGAAGAGTAAATACAACTTCTTTGACGAAATCAATCAACAGTTAAAAAATAAGAACTTCAACTTTCGCAGAATTGAGACGGATAAGGCTTTGATTTACGTCCATGACCATCCAGGGTTGAACCATTTAGACTGGAATGTTCCCATTGAACAGAGCATCTCCTCGGGTTCGGGTGCAAGAGTCTATCAAGTTCTCCCGGGGGAAATTGGGGAGGTCAAACTCTATCTGAGTGGTTTCGGTGATATCAGAGCCTCCTTCCATGCTTCTACTCAATTCCAAGGCTTAAATCCCACCAATGCCCTCCGCCTCCGCCACCTTGGGAAAATTTCGATAGACAAACCATGTAACGCAGGAAATAACGACAATACGAATTGTCCTCTAGAGAAGCCAACTTACGTTGTGATTATGCCGAATAAAGCTTGATTAGAAGTAGGAAAGATATTTTTATGTTCGATTCTTTTGAAGAAGTCAAAACTGCTTTTGAGGCAGCGCAAACCAAATGGCATCAAGGCAATTTATTAGCTGCCTATAATGACTTACTGAAAATATTCACCGAGCGCCTTTTCTCTGGTCATTTGATGGATGCTGATTTAAAGGTCATACAATCCCTAGCAGACTTGGCTGGTTTATTCGGTGAATTTCAAGCGGTCGATCAGCTATTACAAGGCGCGATCGCTCTGTACGAAACAGCAAACAGTCCATCCAATGCTGACTATACGAGACTCAGACGGATTCAACTGGAGTTAGATAAGGGAAATATTTACCGAGCAAGAGACTGCCTGCAATTAATGGCACCACGAATTGGCGACATTAATTGTATCCAGTTCTCCCCATTTGGTTTAGTACAGTGGGAAGAGGGTTGCGTTTGGCCTGGAACAGAACCGCAAGAACGGGTAATTTTATTCGCCGAACTTTACCTCGCAATGGGACGGTTGTTGTCTGCGTTGGGACAGTATGGAGAGGCTCTCCAAGCTCTCAAGCGGGGACTATCGCATACAGAAGGGGAAGAAGTTCCTTCCTTAGCGCGGCAAACAGTCATCCCCTTAAAGCTGGCGATCGCCGCTAGTCATCTGGAAAAGGGCGACTTGGGAGAGGCAGACACCTATCTCTCCCATCTCCAGAATCAACTGGAGTACCCCCAGCATCCCGAATATTCTATTCGTTGGTTGGAACTCTCTGGCAAACTGAATCTTCTGCGGGGAGAATTGGGCAAAGGGCTGGAACAATTTCGACAAGTGCAGGCAACTTGCCGTCAATTGGGGTCTCAGCGGGCCGTACTGCGCTCAACTCTCAATCTCGCCTATGTTTTGATTCTCCTCAACCAAACCAGCACCGCTCAGAATTACTTGGTCGATGCCCAAGTCGATGCCTCGGCGATTCAGGATGCTGCCTTGACGAGTCGGGTTGAGCTTCTGCTGAGTCTTGCCCATGCTCGCAGTCGTTCTGTGGTAGTAGGGAGTCCCATTACCGTGAGCGGAATGCGTAGAAAAAAAAACGATAACCTGGTTGTAACAGGGGAGAGAGCAAAGCTAGACTTGAGGAAATCTCCTAACTATCTAACCTTGTTTGAAGATCGTTGCTTAGCATTCCAGTGGCAGCTAAGCGACTTCAACTTGGGTACTGCTGGTGCTTTACTCAAGCAAATAAAAGCCGCATTCCAGTTTACTGATTCGCGCTTAATTCAGGTGCAAATCCAGGTACTAGAGGGAATTTTTGCTTACTATCAAGGTTTAGAAAGAGAAGACCCCAATCGAGTTCAAGTAGTCTCCAACTTAAGTGAAATTCGTCAAGCTAACAAAATCTTGGATGAAGTCCGCCTCCAACTAGAAGAGATGGGCTTAAAGCCTGAACTATGGCAGGTGCAGCGGATCTTGGGGTGGTGTCGCACTCGCTTGAACTATCCAACTCCTGAGCTAGAAGCCTTGACGGAATCGACCAATAATTTACTAGCACAACTGACTGAATCTCTCTCTCCAGAAGATCAGGTAATCTATCTACTCAATAAATGGACAGACGATGAAGAGTACATTGCAGCTAGAATTAATCAGCTTCAGCGTTTGCAGCTAAAACTGGTCAGAAGTCCTTTCTGGCTACGTCCTTGGTGGCGTTTGACCTTGATGGGACGGTTGAATGACCTGGTGGAACACATCGATCAATACAAGGATGTGCTAGTCAAACGCACAATTAAAAAGCAAAATGTCGAAGTAAAAGATGTACCTGCTTCCTCTCTCTGGCGACGTCTTGTCACCCACCCCAAAAAACGAGTAACCCTCTCCTTTTTAGTTCTACCTGACCGAGTCTTTGTAGTTCGTGCTTGGAAATTTTTCTTCGATTTTGCCGTTATTCCAACTACACGACTAGAAGTGCGAAACACTGTTCAGCGCTGGCACGAAAAAATCAAAGGCATCAATGGGAGTCGTGATTTGAGTGCTATTCCTGATGAGGATTCTTATGAATCTGTCATGGCTGCTGTCGCTAATAAAAGCAAAGATGTCGCCAATAACCTAGCAAAAATCTTGGAAATACCCTCCTTATTAGAGGGTATTCCCAAAAATACCCAAGCACTCACCATTGTCCCTGACGACATCTTACACGGCTTCCCATTTGCGACAGTTGTTCATCAAGGTAAGTACCTAGTGGAGCATTATGCACTCTCTATAGCTTACGAATCTAGGAACTCCAAATCGCCAACCTCACCATCTGACAAAGCAGAGAAGGCTCTTGTCGTAGGAGTATCACAGGGAGTGTCACAGGGGACAAGACAGTTTTCCCCTCTGCCAGAAGTTAGAAGAGAAATAAACCAGGTTGCGCAATGGTTGACTGCTTATCAGATCGATTTATGTACTCTGATGGACAATGCAGCTAACAAAGCATCCGTAATTGACGGTTTGTCAGAAGCCACATTACTTCACATCGCTTGCCATGGAACCTTTGAACAGAATCGTCCTGACCAGTCTGGCTTAGTGCTCATCTCTAATTCCGAACAGAAAGAGATTCTCAGTTTACGGGAATTGTCTAATCTGGATTTGAAACGATTGCGTCACGCCACACTATCTTCCTGTTGGTCAGCGGATCATTTTATCTTACCTGGACGCTGGATTATTAGCTTACCTGAAACTCTGTGGAGAAGCGGCACGCAGAGTATCCTCGGCTGTCTGTGGGAGGTATATGACAAAGTAGCTGCGTCTTTTATGAAGCGCTTTTATGAGTACCTTGACAAGGTCCCACGGGACGAAGCCTTGTGTATGACCCAGCGAGAGTGTCTTCATGGTTGCCTGCCTGACTACGGCAATATAGATTATCTTATTAAAAAAAATATAGCCAATCCTATTTTCTGGGCTGGGTTTAGCCTCTACGGGGACTACAGAACACTAGACTTGGCTCCCGCTTCACAACAACCCAGATTAAGGCTATCCCTTCCTCGCATCTTTTATAACAAATGAAACCCTGCCTCTTAATTAGGTTCTGGACAGTGGCAACTTGGCGGAAATAGAAGATTCGGATACTCCTCTGAAAATAGAAGCTAGAACAACGTAAATTCATAGATTATTCCAATTTGTGTTGTAATTTTTAACAAAAATCGATACTGAATCTTTAGAATTAAATGACACTCAAGAACTCAATTTTTGACTCTCATCAGTCAAAGATTTTTATGGCTTAATATCTCAAAAACTATAGTTTTTGGGACTCTATTTTTACTCTGTCTCAAATTATGTCTCATAATACTCCGATCACAACCTCTTAGAATTAGTGATGCTAAAGAATGGTTGTTGTTTAATGTCTTGATGGCGATCGCTCAGTTGGAAACGTAAATCCGCGCCGAACGACAGATGGATGGAATCGTTAAAGCTCAAAAGAGAGGGTTTCTTTACAGGTGATTCTTATGTACTAACAAGTGTCATTTAATTCTAAAAATTCAGTCTCGTTTATCGCTAAAATTTACACACGGGACTATTAGTTGTGTAAACTTTAGTTAAAGAAGCTAAAAGACGAGCGACCCTGCGGATTTTTAATCCGAATCGCGAACGCGCGAGTGGGTTTGTTTGTTGGTCGATTTTTCATCTCACCGCTAACATTCGTTTAGCGGGAGTCTTCAAATCGACATTTGAGATAAAATGGCGTAGCACTGATAACTAGTGACTGATAGCTGACTGATGGGTGCTGGAATCATTTCCCCACGAAAATCTAGTAGCTGAACAATTACCAAATAGGCGATCGCAATTAAAATCGAAATTGCTCCTGTTAGCACCGCAATAAATTTGCCTCGATTCATAAATTACTGGGTTTTAGTTAATGATTGTTAACATTTATATTGTTTCACATATTAAAAGGATAAAACCAAGGAGTGAGGATAATGGTAATTAGCCAAAATAAAGCATTAAGGGGAATACCAACCCGCATAAAATCAGTAAACTTATAACCGCCTGGCCCATAGACCATCAAGTTTGTTTGGTAACCGATCGGAGTAGAAAAACTGGCGGATGCGCCGATCATAATGGCGATCGCAAAAGGTGTAAAGTTAACTCCCAGGTTTTGAGACAGGGCTAGGGCAATGGGAAACACCAATGCTGCTGCTGCATTGTTGGTGATCGCTTCAGTCAATAAATTAGTTACCCCATAAATTATTGCCAATGCCAACCAAGGATTGTCTCCAGAAAACTGAACCATCGTTGAAGCGATCGCTCCTGCTGCTCCTGTAGATTCTAAGGCTTTACCAATACTTAAAGCTGCTCCAATCACCAACAGTACCGACCATTCTATATTACGCAATGCTCTGACGGAAGAACAACAGCCAGTTAAAATCATAATTGCTGAAGCTAAAACCGCTGCTTTAAGCATACTCATCCAGCCAATACTGGCAATAAATACCATTGCTAGTAAAATAGCGATCGCTAAGGGGGCTTTTTCGTGGCGTAGTGGTTCGGAATCGGGAATACCGTTAACTAAATAAAAATCATTGGAAATTCTTTGTTGAGAGAGGAATTTAGCATTTGCCTCTAGTAAGAGGGTATCTCCCGCCCTGAGCCGAATACTACCAATTTTGCCCTGTAAACGCTCTCCGTTACGAGCCACCGCCAATACTACCGCATTATACTGACTCCGAAATTGTCCTTCACGAATCGTCTTACCTAATATTGGACACGTATTAGACACCACCGCTTCAATCAAACAACGCTCCGAGCGAGGAGTATTGAGTTTAAACACCTGATCGGTAGCTGGTTGTAGTCCTCGCAAACGATGCAGATCGACGATTGAGTCAACCATGCCGATAAATACTAGGCGATCGCCATCGCGCAAAATTTCTTGGGGACTTACCGCTGGAATAATCGAACCCTGACGCACAATTTCGACTAGATATAGTCCTGGTAGATGTCTCAATCCAGCTTTTTCAATGCTTTTACCCGACAGCGGGCTATCGATGGAAACCATCATTTCCACTGTATACTGTCGTACATCCTCTGTATCGCTAATTACTGGTTTGCGACTGGGTAAAAGCCAACTATTGGTAATAAACAAATAAATCATCCCCGCGATCGCGCAGGGAATTCCGATTACTGCCAGGTCAAATAATTTTAAACCAGGTAAGTCTGTGGCTGAAATCAATAGACCATTGACTACCAAATTGGTACTCGTTCCAATTAGGGTACAAATTCCGCCAAAAATTGCTGCATAACTGAGGGGAATCATCAGCTTGGAAGGACTAATACGCAATTTTCGCGCCCAATCACTAACGACTGGAATAAACATCGCCACCACGGGGGTATTATTCAAAAAAGCACTCATCCCCATCACAGGAGTCATTAAGCGAAATAAAGCTGCATTTTGTCCTTTTGGCAGTCCTAAAACTCTTTGAGAAATCCAATTCAAGCCTCCAGTTTGAGACAGTCCTGTAACCACAATATAGAGTACGGCTACGGTAATCATTCCTGGATTGCTAAATCCTGCCAGAGCATCTTGTTCGGTCAAAATTCCGCTGACTAATAAAACTGCCGTCCCACCCAAAAAGATAATTTCAGCGGGTAAAGAAGTAATTGCATTCAGCACAAAGATGGCAACTGTTACGGCGATCGCAATCCAAGCTTGCCAAGTTAGATCGAAATTGGGCGAAGTGGCGATGTAGGAAAATAGTACCACAGCACTAGAGGCAACAAAACTTGTAAACAACAATAGAAGCCAATGTTTCCAGGTTTTAGGAGCGAAGATTCGGCGTAATGGTCGTCTTGCTTCCATGCTTGAATTCCCCTTGATAAATGTAAATCAGTACCCAAGTGTATCACGAAAAAATTTGAAATGTTTTGCGATGCAATTTCGATTCAGTTCAAAATAAATTTAAATTAGTTTCCCAAGTTGAGGCAGACTTAAGATAGGGCAAATATTAATTAACATAAATGAGGAAGTCAGCTAGCGAGTCAAAAAAGCTTGAGTTAATCGAATCTTTAACTACAAGAAACTTTTTGTTTAAAGATTTGGAACAGTCTTTGTTGACCAAGTATCTTACATCAGAGCAACTAATTATAGAAAAGCTATATTCTAATCGCCCAGTGTACACCGCATTTCGCAATGATGCATCCCTAGAATATCTTTATGCGATCGTTTTTGGCGGGCCAATTGTGGTTCGCAGTACTCCTTTAGACCGCTTTATTGCTATAACCTATCCAAACAGTTGTTTTGGAATGCAAAATCTGGCTCTGAGTTTTGGCAAAGTTTCTCGTGCTTTTCCTAGTTTGGTAGAAGCTTATAAGACAGCAGACGTGGTTAAAATTCCCTTAGAAATAGTTAAAGCCATCCATCAAGAGTCCGAACTGTTTCGCCAGCGTTATGGAATCATGTTTGAACTACAAGAAAAGTTTCAATATCATCTACTTAACTGTAGTACCTATCCACCTCAAGCTGTAGCTGCATTACTCAGAGCTTTAATTTATCAAGAGAGAGAACTTGGCAATCAACCTCAAGATGATGGTGTGTTTGTCTTTGATTTACCGATAGAAATAATTGCCAAGGCTTGCCAGTTAAATCATCGCACTGTCGAACAAGTCCTCAAAGGAATGACTAAAATTGGCATCTTAAAATCTCCAAAAGGCATTCAAAATGATTTAGTCCACGTAATCAATCCAGAAGAACTCAAAGCAGTATACGGTGCTACCAGGGATAAAGTATCCTGGTGGCCGTTAAGATAGCTAACTGATTGGGATTTGGCAGGGGGAGCAGAGGAAGTAGGAGAGATGGGGAAGATAGGGGAGAAGCAGTAACTAACCACTAACCACTGTACGAGCGATTCGCGAATCGCCCCTACTAACCACTACAATCCCGAACTAACAAGTAATTTTAAGACCCATAGCTGACAGTTATTGAAAGATTGCGATAGTAAACACAAAACTAGCGATCGCCAGAATCAGCCAGATAATTCTTTGGCGCAATTGTTTTTGGTTCTTTTTTTTGGGTACTGCTAGGGAAGAAAGAGTTTTGAGATTGGCTGAAAGTTCGCTGGCGGTTTGGATTTCGTCAGGAGATGATGCTTCGAGTATTGGCGCGAGGCTGGATTTATTGATTCCAGGGTGGGTTTTTTTGGAACTAGTTTGTTTATCGACTAAGCTTTCGATCTGAGGGTATTGGCAATTGCGCAAACTAGAAGGGATATAAATGTGTTTGCGGTATCTTTGAATATAAGTAGTTTTTTTCGATGAATGAACGACATCTTCCTCAGTGCGATCGCGATTACGAATTCGATTTAATGCCCGATTTAATAATTTAGCCTCCATATAAGCATAACCCCGACTCAAGGAATAAATTGCTTGTTTGAGGTCTTCGGCTAAACTATCTTTTAATACATAACTAACTGCACCAGCTTCTAATGCTCGCCGAACATAGGCTTGACTACCATGACCAGAAAGAATAATTACTTGGGTGTTAGGTAAAA
>JASJDX010000093.1 GCA_030064975.1 Pleurocapsa sp. MO_192.B19 | reverse complement strand
TGTCAAGAGTTGAATCAGTAGAAGCATCATCTACTAAAATAATCTCAAAATTGTGATAAGTTTGCGCAAAAACAGATTCTAAAGCTTGAGCAATATAATTTTCACTGTTATAAGTAGGTATTATTACAGACACTTCTGGGTTCATTAATTTTGTTAGTCTTAAAATATGTGTTTTTTAGCTGCAAAACCTGCTTGAAACATCCGATATAAACCAAAATTGGGCGTTGGTGAGTGCGTAATGCTTTTTGTGCAAGCATACACGAAAGAATAAATGTTTCAGTAATTTGATTTCTTGATTAGCATTCTCTATTCAGCAACGCCCAAAATTGAATATCTTGCTGCAATACTTAAAGGTAACTTTACGCTTACTGAAATTATGCAGAATATGTTGAACTAGAAACGCTTTTTATCAAAGCTTTCCCCTCTAAATATTCTGGTATTTCTGCATTCATCAAGTTTAAAATTGTCGGAGCTAAATCTACGGCTTCGCCTGCTGGTAAATCTTCTCCAGCGGAAATACCTGGACCTTTAGCAAGTAGGAAACCTTGACCTTTATGACCTCCAGCACGACAGTGAGTTAGAGGTCCTACACGTCCCAATCTTGGACTATCAACTACATCTGTAATTGGCTCTTGCCAGAGAATTACTAAGTCGGCATCAGGTAGCTTAGGATCATTATCGAGGGGAGTGGTACGAGTTTTAACTACTTGTTTAACTACTTTGTTGCCATTTCTACCGTCTCTAAGATCATAGAGAATTTCAGTCAATTCGGCGCATAAAGCATCATACTCAGAAGGTTCAACTACTCCGTCTCGCTCTCTTCCTTTGAGATTGATACGAAGATGACCATTGGTAAATGCAGGTAAGGCGAATGCTTTCATTTCCGGCCATAGAGGTGAATACCACATACTAGGCATCCAACCCATAGCTAATTCTTGTTCAATTGGTTCATCTAGCAAGCTATAGGGAGAAAGCAAACCATGTTTTTGACCCCTCAAAAATTTCTTATGAGTCCAGGTACGAAATAATTTCTTGATTGGATTGGGTTCATAAACTTGACTCCAAATTTCGTTAGGCCAAGAATTTCTAATAGGATTAGTTACTATTTTTCCTGGAGTAGAACCAACTTTCCCTGGAGCGATCGCCGCTTTGCCATAATGAAAACGGTATAGTAATTCTGGTAACACAGCCATACTCAGGAGATCGGTAAAGTTAGCCGCCATACCATGAGCAGAGAAGCAAACTACGTTGGCATCTTGAGGAGCTTCGGCTAAAATTTCACCAATAGCTGTATCAACTTGTTTGTATATATTTAATACAGGGTCAGGTTTAGTTCCGTTTTTGCTGAGATGATTGTATAATGGGTGATCTGCTTGGCTATGGTTATATAAGTCGTGACCAACGGTATGAGTTTCACCAAATACCATGAGAAATAGATCCCAGTTATCACGTTGTAGTAAGTCACGAGCGATCGCTGAGTGACCATCAATACTTTGTTTTAAAGCCTCCTGAATCCAAGTAACATACTTAGGATTCCACCACAGTCCGTTATCATTATGTAAAACTGGGTTTTTGCCGTATTTTTCAATAATAGAGGGGAAAAGTTCAGGAGGATTGGAAGCACTAACTGTGTAAGGATAATGTCCTCCCCAACCTAAGATTTGCGGTCCATTAATCTGAGCGGAAAGAGTGGTTACTGGAACGTCCAAAACTGCTACTTTGTATTTTTCTCCCAAAGCATAAAAGGGAGGATACTCTTGATAATCATAACCACTGGTTACAATATCACAAACAATCTCATAGTTGTCTGGATTATAACTAACTGTATCCCAATAGCCTAAAGTATTAGCACGACATCCAGTAGAAAAAGTTGCCCATAGAGGTTCTGTAGTTGAATACTCTGTTGGCACACCGCAATAGTTTACTGTATTGTCTAAACGCCCATAGATTCCTTCTTGGCGAATTCTGCTTAGATTTGGAAGATGTCCTGCGCTCATCCATTCTTCTATTAGTCTAGGTTCAGCTGCATCTAACCCAAGTGCGATAGTTGAATGTTTCATTTTCAGATGTAAAAGAATTGCTCCAGATTATTTTTACTTACGAACCGAAGATCACAATTATGTAATCGAAATTATTTAATTTTAAGCAGTCGCTGTTTTAGAATGACTGTTTTCTGGGGATCTAGAGAAATAGTTTTTACTATATTTTGCATGATATGAATAACGGTCAAATTCATTAGGTCTAACACCATTAATGACCATCCCCAAAACTTTTTGGGAAAGGTTAGCGTTAGTAAGAGTTTCTTGGGCTAATTCCGCACTTTCAGTTTCTACTATCCCTGGTCTGCTTACAAATAAAATACCATCTGCTAGTTTACTTAGGGTTAAAACATCTGCTGTTACAACTAATGGAGGTGCATCAATAATTACTAGGTCATATTTTTTTCTTGCCATAGCAACTAATTCACTCATTTCCACCGAATCTAGTAAAGTTAAAGGATTAGGAGCAATGATGCCTGATGTCAGCAAATCTAATTGCTTCATTGGCTGGACAAGCACTTGAGCGAGTGGTGTTTTGTGAGCTACTACATCTTTGATTCCAGATTGGTTATTAACTTGCCATAAATGATGTTGAGAAGCTTTTCTTAAGTCCCCATCAATAATAAGTACTTTTCGCTCCAACTGGGCCATTGCCGCAGCTAAGTTAGCGGCAACAGTAGATTTTCCTTCACCTGGAACTGAACTAGTTATCAAAATAACTTTTGGTTGTCTTTTAACGGACAAAAATTTCAAGTTAGTTTGGATCATACGATAAATTTCGCTAGCGAAGGAATCAGGTTCTCTTTGAACAACAATTCCTTCTTGGCTATCTTGCAACGAGTCCAAAGGAACAATGCCCAAAACTTGATAAGCAAACTTCTGCTTGATTTCGGGAATACTTTTGAGAGTTCGATCCTGCATCTCTAGTAAAATTGCTGTTAGGTTAGAGAGAAAAAGTCCCATTAATATACCTAAAGCCATCAATGCTATTCTACCTGTACTACCTTCTTCGGGTACTTTACCCAATTCTATGACTTCAGCATTACCTGTTTGTTGATTGATCAAAATTCCTAGTTCTTGCTTATTACTCAGTAAGGTGCTGTAAGTCGAACGCGCACTATCAACCTCACGGAGTAATGCTTGCTCTTGTTTTTCCAGTCTAGGTATTTCTTTGGCTCGATTTAGATACACTTGCTGGTACTGGTATAAAGAAGACAACTCAGTTTGCAGACTCAATTCGTCTATTTTTAGGCTAATAAATCTTTCTAGCTGATTTTCTTTGACATTATTACCTCCTTGAAGTAAACCTTCAGAAACTCTTGCTCCTACATATTGACTAATTAGTTGTTGTAACTGAGAGTTTAAATTAGCTTTTTTCTCTTGGAGACTGGCAACAGCTGGATGATTATCGTTAAATCTTTGACGTTCTTGAGATAGTTCAGTTTCTGTGGCAGCTAATTGCTCAAGAATACTCTGTACTTGGGGGGTACTACCTAATTGATTAGCAGCGATCGCTTGCTTTAAGTTCAAACCTAATTGGTTTTGCAAGCTAGTAGTTTGTGCTTTCTTGCCTTGCAGTTCGGCTCCTACTGATGAAATCTGACGATTAAGATTTCCAATTTCTGTTACTAAAATTCTTTTTTCTTCTTTGAGGTCTACGACTTGGTTTTTTTCATAAAATCCTTGTAAACGAGATTCTAAAGATTGAAGTTTATCTTCTATTTTGGGGATAGTATTAGTAATAAAAGTGTCGGCATTAACGGTAGCGGATTTATTGCTATTGGCCTGTTCTTGGATGTATATATCCATCAATGTGTTAACTACTTTGGAAGCAGTTACAGGATCTGGATCTCTATAACTTAAGGAAATGACATCAGTTCCGCCTACGATTTCTGCATTCAATCGTTTTTCTAGCTCTTTAGTTTTTAGAGGATTTCCTTCTTCATCCTCTAACTTTAGTTGATCGATGGTCTGTTGCAAGACTGGTTCGGAGGTTAGGCGTAGTTGTTCTGTACTTAAAGGAGTTTGATCGTTTAAGAGAGAACCAAGTTGGTTTGCTTCTTCTCCGATATCAATTAAAGAATTGACAGGATTTTTCTTAAATAAGATTTTTCCTTCTGATTTATATGTTTTTTCTAAGAAACCACTTAGGAAGGCTGTTGTACCAACAGTCAAAAGAAAAACAGCTAATGCTGGTAGCCAACGTCGTTTAAGCTTTAGTAAATATTGTCCTATATTGAGATCTAGTTCTTCTCTCTGATTAGGATAAGAACCATTATTTGTTTGCAAGTTAGTCATAGTGTTTTCCTTAAATATATATAAATTAAACTATGTTGTGCCTTTACCTAAATTAATCTCTTAGTATTTACTGTTATAAAAAATTTATAGGCTATAAGGCAGGGGGCTATCTTAAAGTTTTAGTAAAGTTGGGGGGGGAATAATATAAAAATACTAAAAAGCAACTTGACATATAATTCATGTTAATTAATTTACCTTCATTATCATCTTTATTTGAAACAACAGCCAACGATATCTATCTAGTTGAATTTTACAAACAATTATTCATTATTCAGCGAATTTTTTTTTTCTTTTCTCGCCAATATTAGCAATCTATACTTGATTATTATTACTATTTTTTGAGATTCATTAGTTTGATTTGGTATGTTCACTAATTAAGTATCTGAGGGCTATTAAAAAAAGATTGAATTCAAATATCTTACACTCAAAAATCAATGTAGACCGTTAGTACTAACTATAATTAGGGTGTAATTAGGCAGATTAAGTATCGACTCATTTACAAGATATTAATTTAGTATTATATCTTATGACATATTTAATGTTTTAATTCATACGTATATTTACTAAATTATTCAATGGTAACGAAGACTAACATATCTTTGTTAATTTAAAGTCTAGGTTTTTACTTTTAATTGATCTATATCACGTCTAGAAAACTAATTCATCCTAGAAACGTGATCTCGTGAGCTATGTAATATAGCTTGGTGAAAGCATATCAAAAAAATAAAGTTAAATTTGTTTTTGTTAAAAACCAGTTAGTTTAGATAAAAATACTTAGATATGACTATTGTTGAAGTGGAACAACAACTATGTATTTACGTCTTTCTATCTAATAAAATCAAACAGTAGCTTGATTTTTGAATTTTTAGCTAACTGTAATTATATTCTATATTCATATTCGTTAAGCTTGACAAGTTTTGGAGCGCAATGACAATATTTCATTTTCCAGCTTCGCAAATAATTAACTTACCGAGATTTAATCTAATCAACACAGTAGTTTTAGCTGTAGCTATGTTATCTGCTAATTTAAAAATGGGTATTGTAGAGGGAAGTAGTGTAAGAAGTAAATCAGCTAACACAAATCAAACAATTAAAGGTCAATCTGGAGGTTCAATTGACAGCCAAGGTTGTGGTTTTATTGCCACTACCCCTAACCATGAAATGAATATTAAACAAAGAGTAGATTACATGCGATTGACAGTACAAGCAAGTGGAGGACAGCCTACTTTATTGGTATTGGGACCTAACTTAGGAGATCGCTTTTGTGTATTAGGAGACGAAGTATCGGGGTTAAAACCTGAAATTTCTGGCGTATGGGAAGCAGGTAAATACCAAATCTATATTGGCGATCGCATTGGCAAACAACATCAATTTACCTTGGATATTTCTACTGATAACTAGAAAATTATTATTTAGTCTCTATTAATCCCCTTCATCAATACTTCTAACAGAGACTTCTATGGCATCTACGTCAATCGTTCCAGGAGGAGTCATTCTACTAAAATGCTCTGCTTCTACTTGCAATGCTTCTCCACAGCTAGGACAGTTAAATTCTGTATTTTTAAACCCAGTAAATTCGTAGTTACATACTGGACATTGGTCTTGGATTAATTTTCGCTTTAACCACCACTGAAATCCCCAAAAAGCAAGTACAGGGGTGATAAAAAGTAGACCTAATAAAATTAGAAATCCATTGATAACCCAACCTAAACCAACACTGGTTAATAAAAAAACCATGAGGATTAGACTAACCCAGCAACCAAGACCAGATGTGTTGTATTGACGTAATTTATTAAAGCGATCATTCACCGTAATTAGACCCTCGCTACTCAAGAGTTGAGGTACTTTGTTGTTTTCTAATTCTAGTTTAACTTGATCCTAGGTAAGCAATCACAGCTACAGCTTATTAGCAACATAGTGTAACTGTGATTTAAAAAAGTGTTTGTGAGGTTTTCGCTAGCCAATTATCAAACCACTATACTGCTGGTTTATAGGCAGTCCAATATTTACTAACAAAGTGATTTTCAACTTGAATATTAGTAAATCCCGCGGCGGATAAACGCTCTTCAAGATTATCTGTGGTGTAATTTCTGTAATAGGGTTCGTGGAAGATAGCGGGGAAGTTATTCATCATGGTTTGGAAATCAGGAGAATCGATCGCCTGCATTGAATCACAAATTACAAATATACCCCCTGGCTGTAAAACACGAAATGCCTCATTAATTACCTGCTGTCTAGCTGTTGCTGGTAATTCATGGAACAGGAAGACTGAACTTAAGCCGTGAAAGTAGTTATCTAGATAAGGTAGTTCTTCCGCATTAGCTTGAAGCAGTTGAGGTAATTCTGCTGGTATTTCAGAGAGTAACTGATTGGCTTTGCGGAGATAGGCTGGGGACAAGTCTGTACCAAATAAAGATACTTTGGGTAAAGCGCCACGAATCATTCTTAAGGTACGTCCTGTACCACAAGCCACGTCTAGTACTTTTAGCTGCTGGGGGGCTAGATGAGTAAAAGTCTCTAATCCCTGCTTTAGAGGTGCCAGAATTCGACGACGCATTGCATCTGCTGCACCATTAAAGAGAATTTCTACTTGCAAATCATAGAGATTAGCAGACATATCGCTGAGATAGCCGTCCGTTTGGTAGTGAAAGTTTTGTAGATAGTAGTCAGGATAGCCTGATTTATCTATGGCAGCATCAAATTTTTGATAGTCTTTTTGTTGTACTCTTTCCCAAATATTAAGTAGATCTAGCCACACTTCAGGATAATAGCGGAAAAAATCGGACCAAGGGTTATCAAATAGTAAACTACTAGGATAAACTCCTCGTTGTGCATCTTGCCAATCTTTTTCTTCTAGTTTTTTGAGCTTTGTCTGAAGTTTTTTGAGTACTTCGGGAGAAAGAGGTTGACTCTTGCTTTTCTGTTCAGGAATAACAGCATGAGTAAGGCGATCGCTCACTTGTTTGTGAAGAAACCCAAATGCTTTTTTGCTCTCTTGAAAGCCTTGGTAAGCTAATTTAGTAAGAGAGTCGGGAATGAATTGCTCAATGTTTGGTGTTGATTGCATAAATGTCGACTAGGATAATTGCACTTTGCCAAAGTTAATAGTGGCTCTCAAAGAAAGATAAAGTTTTGTTTGGTTTTGTAAATATATTATTTTTAGTATAATCAACTAACCACCCCAAGCACAGGAATTTTTTGCCGAATTTATCGCCAAAAATAGGGACTTTGATAAGTCCCTAAATGATTTGAAAAGATTAGTTGAGAAGACAGATAAGAAATATTAATCTATATAGTCCACTACAGATTCAGTTGGGTAACGGACTTTAGGTTTACTGGCATATTTATCGTCATCAGCACGATAACCAGCAGGACATAAGACAACAGAACTATATCCTTTAGCTGCTAAATCTAAAACTTCATCATATTTGGCAGGAATAAAGCCTTCCATTGGTAAGGTATCAATTCCCAGCATTGCCGCACAAGTCATAAAAAATCCTAGAGCAATATAGGTTTGTTTAGTAGCCCATTGATCCTCATTTAAAGTTGGCTTCTGAAGAAAGCCTTTAACTACGTTGCCAAACCCTTCCAGATTTTCGACAGATACTTGTTGCACCTCTGCCATCCTTTTAATGTAGTCATCAACATCTGAAGCACTGAGATCTTTTTTGATGGCTAAGACTACTAGATGAGAAGCCTCTACTACTGCTGTTTGTCCCAAGGAATGCTCTAGGAGTTGTTGTCTTATTTCCAAATTGCGAACAACAAAAAATTTCCAAGGCTGCAATCCAAAAGAAGAAGGAGAAAGTACGAGGCTTTGTTCTAGGGTTTTCCAAACTGATTCTGGAATTTTCTTGGTAGGGTCAAATTTCTTGGTAGCATAACGCCACTGGAGTTGCTGAAGAACTTGTTCTGGAGTCAAAACTGCGTTACTCATAAATAATCAAGAAGAGACTAAATTTATCTAGTTAAGTTGCTTTAGATTGTCTGTGAAGATTGTACTTCAACGCTATCTGTGAAAGTTCCGACTAATCTCTAAATTTTGCGTCAGTTCGGCAATCCTTTGTTGAAACAACATAGCTGTTTGGCGATCGCCAGGAGTAGCCTGTTCCAGAGTATCACCAGTTGTCACCTGTGTTGCAAGCCCTAAGAAGCTGCCAAGACGATTTGCATCATCTGGGCTACCACCACTAGCGTACTTACCAGGTAGTTCTGACTATCCTACCTAAATCATGCTATGTTGCGTCGCAAAGACAGCAAGTTGAATTAAGGTTAAGGACAGAAATATCCTGAAATTCGAGGTAGTTGATTAATTATTGTTGACTTGGAATAATAAAAAGTTTTTTGGTTTTAATTTTGGTTGTTAAAAATTATTCTTTATTCTCTAATTCAGCAACGTCTTTTTTTCAGATATGGTTAGAAGTTCGACAAAGATATCATTAGAGCTAAATATTTTAGGATGATATGCTGACTCAAGTTTGATATTTGAGTTTTTTTGTAAGTTTTGTTTTAATTTTGTAGAAGGTCTAAGCAAAAAGATGTTTTTGAATTTATCTGTGTAATCTAGACAATTTTCTGGTGAATTAATTAGTTTGAATTTGACTCGATCAGATAAATAATGACTAAGGGAAAGTATGTCCATTAAAGATTCTGCTTCTGCTAATACTAAAGGGTAATCAGATTTATTAATTATTTGGGAAATGGGAATATTATGAATATTACGGTTTTTTTGATATATCGGTGATTTATTGAGGTTCAGGGTACAAGAACAAATACCAACAGTTAATAGTATTGAAGTGATCGTCTTCCAAAAAGTTTTGGTTTTGAGGGATTTAAAACTATTATTGATATTATTGAGATGCTTTTCTAAAGTATAAGCTACAGCTAACAGAACACCTATTTTTGTAGGAATCAAATAACGAGGAGTTGCCGAACTTAATCCTTGATTGATTAAGTCAAGTATAAATAAAGGTAATGGTATTGCCAGGATTAAACTAGTGACAAATAACCATATCTCTGTTTTTGATTTGACTTTTAAAAAATACCAAGAATAAGTTGATAAGATCAAAATAAATAAAGCAACTACTGTACCAATAATTACTACAGGATTTAAATAGTTGGTTTTTAAGATTATTTTGGGAAAAATAACTAATAATATACTGATGACAAGAAAAACAATAATATTTAGATATTTAATTATTTGTCGCGATCTCTTTGATATTTTTCCCCATCGAGAGATGATGAAGAATAAACTACTAAACAGCAATACACTAATAACTAAAATAACAGCGATTTGAATCGGGTTAGTATTAGGGTCTAGGGGTAAATCACCAAAGATAATTAGAATACTGCCAATCCAAACAGCAATTACTGTTGGTAAATCAAAATAATTTCGCATCCAAGTTGTATTATCATGCACTAACTGGGTCTGATTGAAAATTATTATTAACCAAGGCAAAAAAGCCAAGGTGATAATTATAGATGCCATCAAATAATTTTTAATTACTTGAGACTTCAATTTTTTTCTGATCAAAAGTAAATATATTCCTTGGGCGATCGCGACGAAGATAGATAATAGGGATGTATAAAAAGCAAAAATCGTACTCAAAATATAGGCTAACCAAGACTGCCAATTATTAATCCAAACAGCTTTTAAAAAACTAGCACTCATTAACAGTAAGCTGATTGTCCAGAGACTATAGGGGCGGGCTTCTTGAGCATAAGCTACAAAAAATGGTGAAACAGTCATTAAACTTACTGCAATACAACTAACAGTTGAACTGGCAAATAATTCTCTGGCTAACCAGTATAAACAGGGAAAAATAAATATACTTAAAATAGCTGATAAACTTCTAATCGCAGTGATAGAAGTGCCCGTAAGCTGAACCCAAAGGCGAGTTATTATAAAATATAAAGGAGCGTGTTCGGGACTTTTTAACAAGGCATTAAAGCTATCTTGAAATGATTTATTAGAAGTTATTTTTTGATAGCTCAAGAGAGTATTATTATCTACAATATCTTTGCTATTTAAATTATCTATAATCTCAGCTTTTGTGTAGCCAACAACTCTAGTAATAGTAGCAGCCTCATCAACCCAAAATACCTTATTTTCCAAATTAGCAAATCGAAAAAATACGCCTAGTCCCAATAAAATAGCAATCAAAAATATTACCGAAAACCGATAAAGATTATGGCGATCGCTTTGCTCAAAAACACTCATTAAATTCTATTATTTACAGATCTGCTTACCAAAAATCAATTAAACTCGCAATCACCTGAATTAGCAAATTAAATTATTAAATTGGATAATCTCTGAATTAAAATATTATACTGGTAATCTTTTGTATATTCTGGGAAAGTTACTGCTCACGATAACAGAGCAGTATTATTGAGAACAAGTTGAATCGGCGATCGCTCATAATTTGACTAATATGATTTCCACACTTACTAATACAGGATTTGCAATCGAGCATATTATTGAACCTCGCCCTACTTAAGAATGAAAACAACTTTATCCTCAAGACTATGAAAAATTGTCTACTAAACCTTAGTTTATAATTATTTTAGCTGGTAAGAAAAGTTAGCTAAAAATGACACACTATCTCTAATTTAAGCAATGAGTAGGATTAATAAGCACGAATATTCTATTAATTCAGATAATCGAGGAGATCGCTATATTTTAAAAGCTATAAATTGGGATAAGTTAGCTAACTTATATCGTCATAGATATCAATCTTATCGACTTAGAGAAGATCGTAGTAGCTATCGATATCAGCAGCCAGGATTTCCTATATTTCCTAATAACTTAAAATTAAGAACCTATCAACATCAAGCAGTTGCTAATTGGCTAGAAAATAAAGGTCGCGGTACGCTCAAGATGGCAACAGGTAGTGGTAAAACTATCATTGCTTTGGCGATCGCTGTAGAATTATACCAACAAATTGGGTTACAAGTTTTATTAATTGTCTGCCCCCAGCGTCACTTAGTAAATCAATGGGCAAGAGAATCTAAAAAGTTTAATTTGCAACCTATAATTGCCATGACAAGAGTAGATAATTGGCAAGGAGAACTATCTACTCAGCTATATAATCTACGCACTGATGAGCAGTCTTTTCTAACTATTATTACTACTAATTCCACTTTGAACAGTGAGGGATTGCAATCTCAGCTTAAATATTTTCCTGCTAAAACTTTGATCGTCGGCGATGAAGCGCATAACTTAGGTTCAATTCGTTTAGAAGCTAGTTTACCCCGTAATATTGGTTTGCGTTTGGCTCTTTCGGCAACTCCCGAAAGACAATACGATGAATTAGGAACAGATGCTTTACTAAACTATTTTGGCTCAATAATTCAACCAGAATTTACTTTAGCTGATGCCATAAAACAAAGGGCATTAGTTCACTATTTATATTATCCAGTTTTTGTTCAGTTAAATACATCAGAAGCTCTGATTTATGCCAAACTTACTAAACGCATTGGCTGGATCTTAAGCAAAAATCCTAGCTTCAAACAAAATGATACTTTAATTTCTTTATTAACCAAGCGATCGCGTTTAATTGCCACCGCAGCTAATAAGTTAACCACTCTCAAAGAGCTAATGGCATCCAGACTCGATACGAGCCATACCCTCTTTTATTGCGGTGATGGATATCTCGAAAACAATATTCGCCAAATTGATGCTGTCACTCATCTTTTGGGTAAAGAATTAGGTTATCGCGTTAACACTTACACCACCGATACATCAATAGAGCAACGGGAAAACTTACGCCGTCAATTTGAATCTGGAGAATTACAAGGATTAGTAGCAATTCGTTGTCTGGATGAAGGTATAGATATACCTGCAATTAAAACCGCCATAATCCTCGCTAGCAGTAGTAACCCCCGTCAATTTATTCAACGTCGCGGCAGAATATTGCGTCCCTATCCTGGTAAAAATCAAGCGACTTTATTTGATACGATTGTTATTCCTCCCAACCTAGATCGCGAGACTTGGGAAGTAGAAAAAAACTTACTACGCAAAGAGTTAACTAGATTCATTACTTTTGCCGAGTTGGCTGATAATGCTGGTGAAGCAATTAAACAATTACTCCAGCTTCAAGAGCAATATCAACTATAAACATTAAATTAGTTTTTCAGCTTAATAGTATAATCTACTAGGCTTTGAGCGAAACCATCAAATCTTTGAGATAGTTTTTCATCTTTTAATTTGCCTTCCTTGTCAAAAGCTTGCCATGCTTGTCCTACCGCAATTTGCTCAGGAATAACATTTCCGTGTACCCAACGTACAATAATCCTGAGATCATTTAGCGCATTGCTATTTGATTGTCCTCCCAAAACACTAATCAATCCCGTAACCTTATTTGATAGATGCTCAAAACTCATTAAATCCAGAGCATTTTTTAAAACCCCACTTACGCTACCGTGATATTCGGGAGTTGCCAAAATCAAACCATCAGCGGCTTTTACTTTATCTCGCAATACATCGACATCGGGATAATCAGGATATTCACTACCCCCATCACAGAAAGGTAATGTCATATCTCTGAGATCGAGAATTTCTACTTCTGCACCTAAAGCCTTAACTCGATTTACTGCTTGCTGCAATGCCAAAGCACTATAGGAATCACTGCGAAGACTGCCTGTAATACCAACTATCTTAACCATTTGTTATTCTTCAATTAACTCATACTCATTATGACTACGTATAAGCTAACAAATTTTTTGACTAATTGCCAAATAGCTTAATGGTTATATTAAAGATTAGATTGGCGATCGCTAGATTATAATAGACTTCTTGCACGAATAATTTTGTAAACGCTCAAATGATTTTTAGAATATGCAATTTAGAGAATTAATAGTAATCTCTGAAAGCTCTAAACTTCGTATTCATGGGAGAGGTCTATTTAAATTAGTAAAGCAATCAATTAAAGATTTGAATGTCGAGTATCAAATATATTGGGATGACTGTTAGCAACATAGAACAGTCGATAAAATTTTATGTCGAAGTATTATCTTTCCAAAAGATTAAAGAGGTTGAAGTTTGGGTGGAAGACTGGGAAAAATTACAGGGTATATTTGGCTTACGGATGCAAAATCGATCATAGTGCAGTGGTAGTTAAAGATGCAGCAGCAAGTTTCCCTTTGTATCGCGATCGCCTTGATCTAAAATTAATGCTAGAGGCAGAAAATTACGACACAGAATACGAACATATATGACTCATCATAATTTCGCCATCTCTTTACTCCTTTTTAAATACTAACAATGACAGCGATCAATACATTCAATAGCAAATTACGAGATAAGTATCTAGAAATTGTTAACGTGCATATTCTGGAAGTTCACTGAAATCCTGTTTTAAGATGTTACTTCCTAAAACAAAACCTGTATCAGTCCCATAAAAAGTTAATAGAAATGGCAGTTTATTACTTAAAATTAGATTTAGATTTAAAATTAGCTTTCCGTTTGTTCTGTGCGATCGCAAGTCTCATTAACTACGGGTTGCCATTTCCCCGCATCATCGGGAATTAAATAAGTTGCGGTAAATTGGTCTTGACTATCTTGGATAATTTCTTGGCGAAGCGCTATTGCCTACCTGTATAGCCATACATAGGGGGGTAACACCGAAACGAGTTTGAGCCTGAAGATTTGCCCCCTGTTCGATCAGTAACTGAGCTATTTCTATTTTATCTTCTTGGATTGCATAGTGAAGCGGTTGAAGTTCGTCCAGCGCAAAACCTAATCTTTGATTAAGTACTTCTCGATTCGATTTAATTAGAGAACTAATTTGATCGCCATCATCAATAGCGATCGCACTAAAGATATCTAATTGCGCTCCTTGACTAATTAAATATTCTCTAATTTCTTGATGGCGATCGCCAAGAGAATGATCGGGAGGACATATTTGCATGATGGTTGCCCAACCTATAGGCGTAAGGTTAAACCAGTTATCTTCAGCACTAACATTTGCACCAGAATCAACCAAAAGTTGAGTTACTTCTAAGTGACCTCCCGTAGCAGCCCAATGTAACGGAGTACTCTGACTATAGTTACCTTCTTGAGAGTTTACGTCTGTACCAGCTAGCAAAAGTAATTTGACTATGTTTAAATAGCCACGATGAGCAGCACAGTGTAACGCAGTAGTATGAATATAATCATCTTTGGCTTTAGCTAAATTAGCATTCTGTTTTAATAAGGTTTGTATAGTTTCTTCGTCGCCACTGCAAGCAGCCTTAACTATTTGAATGACTCGATTAGCGAAAGTATCATCCTGAGAAGGACGGCGATCAGATAAATAATCTTCTACCATGATATTAAGTTCGGGTTTGAGCCTTTTTCTGGCACTGTATAAACGGTTTTTGATCGTTGAAATAGGAACTTCTAAAAAAGCACTAATTTCTTTTTGAGAGCGATCACCTAAATAAAAAAGAGTGACTACTTCTCTCTCTGCTTTAGGTAATAGTTCAATTGCTTGTTGAATTTGATCTTTTACTTCTCTTGCTTCAGCAATGCTCATGGGATTAAGCTGAGACGAGATTAATTCACCCGTTTGGGTTAGAGACACAAAGGGAGGGCGTTTTTTTCTAGTAATGCGATTGCAATGTTTCAACACAATTTTTTTCAACCAACCAGGAAACGCAGCAGGATTAAGCAGGCGATCGAGATTGAGATAAGCTTCAATAAAAGCTTCTTGCGCAGCTTCTTCTGCTAAGGGAAAATTTCTCAATATAGAGTAGGCGTAACCCACTGCTAAATCTTGAAACTGCCTCACAATTTGACTAAAAGCAAGGCGATCTGCTTGGCAGGTGCGCTCCGCGCAATCGCTATTTTGCGCTTTTGTTACTAGGGTAATTAATGCTTCTTGTGTCAGCTTTTGGGTCATATTGAACTAGAATTATTCCCTGATATTAATAAGACCCAGTTTTTCTTCAAGAGGTTTGTAAATTAAGAATTTAATTTGGAATTGTGATCAAAATAAAACTCTTGATCTTTCAGGTACTTATGTCAGGCAGTTAGGCTTGTCATCACCCCCAAAATGATTTTCCATCAAAGTGTAACCCTGGTTTAAACAACGCCGATAATCCGTGTTATCACTTAAGTAAAAATATTGACGGTGAGGCAGGGCGAGGTTTCCTCGCCCTCTGCAATCACTGTGTTGACAAATTAGTGCCGTGTGTTTCAGAATTATCTAAAGTTCAGAATTATCTAAAGTTAAGTGTTTAAGCTTTTTCAAATAATCTAAAAAACTTCTTCAGTATATTTTACTACTTTAGAAAAAAGGAGCTAAAGTAGCCATTTTACTTACGCAATTTCAAGATGTTGAAAATAGCTTTAATCAGAAAAAATTGTAGTTATAGGCTTGGGTAGCAGATGTTGGAACAAAAGAATCCCCTTAGTCTAGCTTCTCTGTTGTACCAGTTTCAGTCACGACTTTTTAGATGTAGGCTCGATATTGAGGCTTCAAGGGAGCTAAAGTGGAGTCTGTATTTTTACTTAGGGCGTTTAATTTGGGCTGGAGGAGGAGCTTGTCCTTTAGAGCGTTGGCATCGGCTTTTGAATCATTACTGTCCTGAAATTAATCAATTGCAGCAAACCAATCTGGAAACATCTCAATTCGATGGATACTTGCTCCTTTCAAGCATATTAAAACAAGACATGAAGAAGCGTTCTCAGATAGTGGCTTTAGTTAAAGACACTTTAGATGAAGTTTTATTTGACATCTTACAATATGAGCATCAGTTAGAGGATAAGCAGCAAAACCGTCAGCTTTTCTTTACCTATGATGATAGGGATTGTCCTCACACTGTCTTCACTTTTACTCGAATAGACAAGACTTTAACAGAAGCAAGACAAAAGTGGCAACTATGGCAACAGATGAAATTGACCCCTTACTCACCAAACTTAGTTCCTATTATTCAGCAACCTAAACGGTTACGGCAAAACTTAGAAAACTCAACAGATGAATATTGGCTATTGACTAAGTTTGTAGATGGCAAGCAGACTCTACGGAGCTTATCTTTAGCACTACAGCAGCCTCTACCAGATTTAACTTCATTTTTTGTCCAATATGTTAATTCGGGGATAATGAGCTTCTTAGAAATTCAGAAAACTAGAGAAAATGATTATGTGAAGAATGCCGAGGATGTAGAAGAACCAAGTCGAGAAATCAAACCATCGTTTACTGGTAATTTCTCGGCAGATCGCTCCTCTGAAGAGTCTATCCCCTTAGTAATGTGCATTGATGATAGCTCAACAGTATGTACTCAGATGAAACAGATTATCACCAGCGCAGGTTGCCGTTTTTTTGATATACAAGACCCAATAGTGGCAATTCCAAAGCTGCTCAAAATTCAACCAGACCTGATTTTTCTCGATCTAGTGATGCCAATTGTTAATGGCTACGAACTCTGCGCTCAAATTCGGCGTATTTCTCAAGCTAAAAACACTCCTATTGTGATTTTGACAGGTCAAGATGGACTGATCGATCGAGTGAGAACCAAAATTGTGGGGGCTAATGACTTTATCTCTAAACCAGTCAATCAAGAGCGGGTATTATCCATTTTGTGTAAGTATGTGCTGATTAAATCGTAAGGGAGCATTGATTGTAGACTAACACTAGGAGCTATCTCTTTTTTCGTCGTTCAAAGTTTATTTAATAATTTATTTGATAAATAGTCTTGTAATGGGATTGAAATTTACCTACTAGAAGTTTATGTGACTTCAAAATATTCAAGAGATAGAAATAAATGGCAATGAATACAGTGATGATTGTAGAAGACAGTATTACAGATATGGAGCTATTAACCCTCTATTTACAAAAAGAGGGTCTTTCAGTAATACCAGCTAGAAGCGGGGAAGATGCTCAGGCTAAGCTACAGCAACAAAAGCCAGATTTAATTGTTTTGGATGTGATTTTGCCAGGGCAAAGTGGGTTTCAACTTTGCCGTCAACTTAAATCTGATCCTCAAACCAAAAGTATTCCCATTGTACTTTGCTCTACTAAAAATACAGAAGTAGATAAGCAATGGGGAAAAATGGGCGGAGCAGATGCCTACCTGGGCAAACCTGTAGATAGAGATAAGTTACTCGACACAATCCGTCAATTTATTTAAGGAGTATAGCTATCGATGAGTCAAACAGAACCTTTTGCGGAGTTAGTTAAGTCTGAGCAGATTCACCAAATAGCAGTATGGGAAGCTGACACAGCAAGATTTTTACGATTTCCTCTAGGTGAAGAAACTACAGGTTTATTATCTTTAGACCGACTAGTTGAGGTAATTAAAGTTCGCCCTAATGAGATTTTGCCAATTCCCGAACTGCCTGAGTATTTATTGGGAATTGCTAACAGACGGGGAGAAGCTGTTTGGATAGTAGATTTGTTCTATTTAATGGGTGCTACTCCTCTGTCTCAGCGAGAACTAGTTCCCGAAGTCTGTATGGCGATACTAGTTCAAGCCCAAGAACAAGCCATCGGACTATTGGTTGAGCAAGTTAGTTCGATCGAAGTTCATAATCTGTCCCATCTACAACCTTTTTCCGTTCAGACGCTGCCCTCTAAATTACTATCTTTTTTAGAGGGGTATTTTGTCGATTCGGGAGGAAATACTTTAGCTCTGTTGAATGTAGATACCATTATCGAGAAAGTCGAGAATTTGGATAGAGAGATTTAGTCACCGCATTCGGCGGTAATTACGGCCCAGAAGATTCTAAAAGCAAACGGTTAAGAGCAACAGATTAAAGCATAACTACTAGTTAGGAAATTGATTTTATGACCAGCCTGTTTAACTCCGCTAATAAAAATACTAGCTCCAGTAGCTCTGACAATGGCTCTAGGGAGAAGAGTTACGTCGATCAGCAGGTAATAAAGAGTGCATTGCAATCTTTAGCCAAGGATTTGG
>JASJDX010000092.1 GCA_030064975.1 Pleurocapsa sp. MO_192.B19 | reverse complement strand
ATCAGCATATTTCAATCTAGCGATGAAGAAATAATCTCCATTAGTCAGAGAGATACTTCCAGAGCCTTAGCCGCCGCCGAAGCTGGTATTGCTCGTTATCGTGAGCAAATTAATAGATATAAAGTAATTGCGATGTATGATGCCTGTGCTGATGCGGGAGGTGACGAAGATACCGACAATGATTGGTCAGGTGCTGACTGTCAGAATGCTGATAATATAGTCAGTTGGAAAACCGCATCTAAAGTCAATGGTGGTAATCCAAATATTCCTAATCTCAATACATATTGTCCCGCCGAAGGTAGCACCACTGCTGATAACGACAATAATGTTGAAGCTTTAGCATCTAGAGGTTGGCAGAATATTGGTGATGATTCTAGTCAAGGACAATACAGGCTGATAGATTACATCTATAATGAGCCAGCAGATGCAGATTACGTTAATGAGAGATATGACCCTCAACCTACAGGAACGTTAATCGTCGAAGGTAGAGTTGACCAAAACAATACTAATCTTGCTAATGAACAAAGAGCATCTGTAGCAAGTATTAGAGTAGAATTGCCTGTCCAACCAGGTATCCCTAACTCAGATCCTAATCTCAACCCAGATGATAGTCAAAAAATAAGTGTTGATGCTTTTTTAAATGGTTTTAATCCAGCTTTATGGATTACGGGAGCAAATGATAACGATCTTGATTTAGGTAATATCAACGTTAATGGCAATATAGTTGTGACAGATGCTGACTGTGATTTTAGCGGCAATTTACCAAATACGGACGATCTGTTCGATTCTACCAACAATTCCATCATAGTTGATCCCAGAAATGTACCAATAGTAGTAGATCCAGCAGATCCAACCCCACCAGCAATTCCACCTCTTGCCAACGTCAACGAAATTACTCTAGCAGATTTAACTACCGAGTCTTTACCCATTAATGGTGCTACAGCAACAACAGTACAAGGAGACACTGTTTATTACTACAAGTTGGTAGATACAGTAAATGCTGATCCTGCAATATTAGGAAATGGAACTGACTTGAATTTGGTAGGTGGTAATACAATCAACATTCGTCGTGGTAGAAAAGTCGTTCTATTTGTTGAAGGAAACATTAATATCAATGCTGCTGGCGGCAATATCAATATCAACCCTGATTCTGTCAATAATTCCTCTCACCTGGAAATTTATATGACAGATGCAACCTCAAACATTAATTTTAACGGTATTTATGTTGATGATACTAACGGCAATGTCAATCTCAAAGCCTTACTTCATGCTCCTCAGTCTCCTGTAAGTATTTTAGGCAGTCCAGATATTACTTTCACAGGGGCTATGTGGGTAGAAAACTGGAGTGGTAGTTCATCAAGAAGATTTGATATCAACGTTGACACTGCTGACGCTGCAATTGCCGAAGATCAATATCTCAACTATACATACGTCAATAATGTTTTGGTCGGTAATAATTCCAGAATAGCCGATCCCATTATTGCTCCTCCTTCCCAGTGGGATACTCAACAAATAGTGGAATAATTTCATGTCAAAACTAATTACCAAATTTATTCAAAAACAACATCAACCCGAATCAGGTTTTACCCTGATGGAAGTTATTGTTGCCGCTTTAATGGTTTTCTTTTTTGTTATTGGCTCAATGCAGGCTTTGGCTTTGTCTGTAGCCATCCGAGTCAAGGCTCAAGAAAGACAAAGAGGCGATCAGCTTATTCAAGAAGATATTGAGCAAATTAGACTAGCAGCAGAAAATATGCCAGTTAACCAAAGCCTTTGCAGTGCAACTGGTTATTCGGGTAGTTATGCCGAAGCTTTAACTTCAGCTCCTGGTTTTCCTGCTAGTGGTGCTACCAAACGGCTCATAGAAGATAACGCCAATAGTAAGCAATATCAAGTCGATCGAACCACTGATACAACCAATAGTACCAGCACAGTCTTAAAACTCCAATATGAAGTAAAAGAAGTAGGTCAGTCCAAGGTTATTGCAACAGATTATATTGAGGTGATTCCTGATGCAGCTATTCAATGTCCTTAAAAAAGAGCAGGGATTTACCCTGGTTGAGATGATTGTTACTGTAGTTGTGGTTGGTGTTTTGATGGCTGTTGCTGTACCTAGTTTAGTTGGTTTATTCAACCAAACCAGAGTCAAAGACGGACTAAGACAAATTGAAACTTCTCTCAAAGAAGCACAAAAACTAGCTATGCGTCGTGGATCAACTTGCACAGTAACTTTGGATAATTCTAATAATACTATTACGGCGAATCCTGTTTCGTGTTTGGCAGGAAGCAAAACAGTTGACGATCGTCTTGAATTTAAGGGAGATGTTGATGATCCTGCCAATAATGCCAACTTAATTGTAGTTACTTTTTCCCACAAAGGACACAATACGACAGGGGCAAGAACGATCGCCATATATCCAGATGGAGTTACCGATGGAGTTCAAAAATGTGTAATTTTGACTCCCACTTTAGGTGGGGTTAAAAGTGGTACTTATACAGGTGATGTTGGAGGGGATATTGTTCAGAATTCTTGTGATGTCAGTTCAAATTAGTAACTAGATTTATTAGTACTGAAATCTATTAAAAATATGATGCTTCATTAAAAAAAATCAGAGTTTAATATTATTTATTTTTTACTAATGTTTTATGTGAAAAAACAAGAAAGTGGCTCTACATTGATTGAAGTAATTATTGTCACAGTTATTATTGGTATCTTGAGTGCCATTGCTATTCCCAACTTACTAGGGCAATATCGTCAGTATCAAGCCAAAGATGCTTTAAGACAGTTAAGAAGCTCAGTAAAAGAAGCTCAAAGACAGGCGATGCGTCGTGGAACAACCTGCAAAATTAAGCTAGATGAAGTTGAAATTGATGGTCAAACTAGAGAGCGAATCACTGTAGTTAATAGTTCCGATCCTGGAGAAAGTGGCAGAGATTATACTCCTTGCCTAACAAGCGATCGCATTCTTGCAGAATTTGTTGATTTAGAAACTAATATTCCAGGTAGAACTAACAAGATAACTTTTTCTTACAAAGGAAATACCCCCACTAGCGGCACAATTAAATTGTCTATGGCTGGTTCTGATTTAGCTCAATGTTTAGTTATTTCTAATGGACTAGGAATTATTCGTACTGGTGATTATAAAGAGGGCAATTCTGGAAGTATGGCAAGCAAGTGTAAAAAAAAGAATTATTGATTGCTAACTTTATAATTTTTTTTTCAATCATCTACATTTTTTTACTTAAAATTTACATCTTATATTTTTTTGCTCCGCATTTTCTCGAATTTACACTTAAAAAAAAAATGACTATAAATAAATATGGTTCATTGCCATGAAAAAAATTTTACTGTTAATAATAAAAATATAAATTCTAATTGATTAGAGAAAAAATATATTTATCAGTCATATTTAATTAGTAAATACTATGCAAATACATAAATTATTAAAACATTCACGTCAACACAAATTTGCTACTGGATTTACCCTAGTAGAGTTGTTAATTAGTTCATTTATAGGTGTATTAATTATTGGTGCAGCAGGATATGGAATGATGAATCTACTGCGGAACAACCGTAGTTCCACTGCTCAAATTCAAAAAAGAACTGAATTCAACCGTGCCACAGAGTTTATTTCTGATGAGATGAGAAGAGCAGACACAATTGATGTCGATCCAACTACTGCATTTGCTGCTGTTCCTAGTCCTCCAGCAAATGCTCAACCTGTTTTAGCTCTCAATATTCCTGGAGTTACTAACCCTGCCGTTGCAGGTGTTGATAGCCCGATTATTTATTTCGTATCTTCTCCCAGTAATGGTGATTCCAGTGTTTGGAATGGTCCCAGAGTTATTTATCGTTATGGTCCTCCACTAGATACTAATGGTAGTTTTAGCGATGGTGCTAATTGGGCAAAAGAACCTCTGGTAGATGGTATTACTGCAGATAGTGTAACGCCTAATTGTGATAATGGTTGGACTGCTAGCCCCAGTAGTGGCGCAACAGGTTTTTATGCTTGTATTCAACCAACAGCTGATGATGCAACATTGGGAGAAACAGCCAAGATATTTGCCATTGGGAAACTAGATGACGGTAATTATAATAGCGAAAATTATCAAGCAAGTACTCAAGTATTTACTAGAGCAGAAGCAGAAAACTTGGATGGAGTTAATCCTGATGAAACTTTTAATGCAGCTTGCAATTTTGATACAGGTGCATTAGTTTGTCCTGGCGGTGGTAGTCGAACATACACTGTTGGAGATTTGGCTAGTTCGATGGCTTGTACACCCGAAGGAGATTTGTGGAAAATTTATGTAGAAGCATATTATCTTAACAATTCTGGTACAGAAGTAGTTTTAGGAAACAATAATGCAGGCTCTTTTTCCTTTGTAACGGATCAAGAACCACTATTCAGACTTAAACCAGATAAAGCTAATTCTCCAGCAGCTTGTTCAGGTGCTAACGCTTTTATATCTTCTGATCAACCTGGCGGAATACAAAACCATGAATTTGTATCTAGTGCTGATACGGCTCAGTTTAAACAACTCGAAGATGCTGATGTAATTGATCCTTCTCTTGAGAATTTTTATATAGATGCTAATGGTAATCCTCAATTATCCGCCAAAGATGTTTTTGCAGACCCAGGAAATGATTTAATCGATCCTTATGATAATACAAAAATTAATCTAGAAGATAATAGATATGTTATCTCTTTTGAGATAGGGCAAACAAATCCTAATGTCAATGGCGGTGGTTTTGACACGAATGATCATATTCTTTCAATTACAGTAACACAATAATCGTATGCTAATTTGACAATTTCCTAAAAACAAAAGGGCGATTAGCTTTGCTGGCGCGCTCCGCGCGATCTCGCGGAGCGAGGTGGCAAAGCCAATCGCTTTTTAATGTCTGACGATTCCACTTAATTATAAATATCCCTCAATTAAAATATCTGAATCAATTACCTGAGTTGTAATCTGTTTTAATTGCAGTGCATCTGTCATAGTAGTTAAGCCTAAATTACCTACAGGAGATGGTGCAGATATTCCACCGATGATTTTGGGGGCGACGAATGCCATTACTTTTTGAATTGTACCATCAGCGATCGCCCTAGCTGCTAATGTACCACCACATTCCCATAAGACTTTGGACAGTTCTTTTTGATATAGATGTTCCATGACTATTTTGGGAGTCAGTGCAGCAACGGTAATTATATTTACCCCTTTGCCGATCAGTTCTTTTTGCAACGCGGGGTTACTATTAGTTTCGGTAAAGATTAAGGTTGGTGCAATATCTACGTTCCACAAGTTGCATTCAGTAGGTAAATCTAGGCTACGACTCATGACTACTCTGAGGGGATTATGGGCTGTTACACCATGAGTAGTTAAGTTGGGGTTATCTTTCCGTACTGTATTTCCCCCAATAATTACTGCGTCACAAGTACTTCTTACCTGATGTACTAAATGACGAGAAGCTTTCCCTGTAACCCAAGCACTATGTCCTGTAGTTGCCGCAATTTTGCCATCTAATGTCATGGCATATTTGAGCATACCAAAAGGCTGCTGCTGGAGTATGCGATGAATAAAGGCTTCGTTGAGTTGACGACAAGCAGTTTCTTCTACACCTACTACTACCTCTATTCCTGCATCTCTTAACTTTTTAATTCCCCCTCCCGCAACACGAGGATCGGGATCGACCATTCCTGTAACTACTTTAGCTACCTGCGCTTTAATTAAGGCTTCTGAACAGGGTGGCGTTCGTCCATAATGATTGCAGGGTTCAAGACTGACGTATACCGTCGCGCCTTTAGCTTGTTCTCCTGCGTCTTTTAGGGCAAATACTTCGGCGTGGGGTTGTCCTACTCCTGGGTGAAAGCCTTCGCCAATAATCTTGCCATCTTTGACTACTACCGAACCTACCAGGGGGTTGGGTGAAGTTTGTCCAGATGCACGCTGTGCTAACTGCAAACATTTTTGCATCATTTCGATATCAAAAGCAGATATTTTTGTTTCTTTGTTCATATATAATTAATTTCCTTTTGCAAACAACCCTAAACTAATTACTGACGAATAACATAAAATCCCACTTTAAAAATAGGTGGGATGAGTTTAATTTTCAGTAACTTCAGACTAATACTTTTGGTAAATTGATGATAATTGATCTATTGATAATTGCTCATTGAAGTGATGACTAAAGCTATATTTCAGCCACCAAGATTACGTCGAGAAGAATGTGAAGAAGAGGAACGTCGTGCAACCTGGTTAGAGTTGTTTTTTGACTTAATATTTGTAGTGGCGATCGCCCAATTAGCCCATAACTTCAAAGAGGATTTTAGTTTTGTCGGTTTTATTAAATTAGCAGTATTATTTATTCCTGTATGGTGGTGTTGGATTGGAGCAACTTTTTACGATACCCGTTTTGATAACGATGGTTTGGTAGATCGCCTGATTACTCTGTTACAAATGGCGATCGCCGCAACGATCGCAGCTAATATTCATCATGGCTTAGATACTTCTTCCGTCGGTTTTGCCCTCAGCTATATTGCCTTTCGTGGCGTATTGATCTGCCAATATCTTCATGCAGGATATCACATACCCCAAGCACGACATTTAACTAATTGGTATGCTTTGGGTTTTGGTATCAGTATTGTTTTTTGGTTAGCTTCAATATTTATGCCGCTTCCTTGGCGTTTTTGGTTATGGGGTTTGGGATTAGTTATTGATTTTACTACCCCCTTAACAGCAGGAAAAAGGGTAGTCAAAGTCCCTCCAGATATGGCTCACACTACCGAAAGAATTGGACTATTTACGATTATTGTTTTGGGTGAATCAATAGTTGCCGTAGTAGGTGGGGTATCCAAAAGAGAATGGACTCCCATATCTGTGGCGATCGCTTTATTAGGTTTATCTATCGCCTTTAGTTTCTGGTGGATGTATTTCGATACAGTAGATGAATCTCCACTGCAAGCGATGAAACAGGGCAAAATGAAAATTGCTCTGACTTGGCTTTATTCTCATCTTCCTTTAACCATTGGTTTGACTGCAACGGGAGTAGGAGTAGAAAAAATGATTCATGGTTTAGAACATGATTCAGCTAGGGTAGAAAAAATATTATTCTGTTTAGCGGTAGCTTTGTGTTTGCTAATTTTATCAACTCTTCATTGGACAAGTTGCGATTTAGGACAAACTAAATGCAAAAGGGTTTTAACTTTTTACCGTCTGGGTGCAGCAGCTTTTGTGCTTACCCTTGCTCTTGTAAGTAATGTTTTGTCTTCTTTAGTAATTATTACTTTAGTAGCGATCGCCTGTACAATTCAAATTGTGTTTGATATTTTTAATACCTGTGCTTAATTATTCTCTAGTCTACCAAAAGCGATTAGGCGACCCCTAGCCTACGGAGCGCCTCGCTAAAATAATTAAGTTATCGCATAGTAACAAATTCTTCGGCTGAACTGGGATGAATACCTACTGTGGCATCAAAATTGGCTTTAGTTGCGCCCATCTTAACAGCGATCGCCACTCCTTGAATAATTTCCGCTGCACCATCTCCCACCATGTGTGCGCCAACTACCTTATCGGTATTGGTATCCACAATTAACTTCATCAGGGTTTTTTCCTGCTTACCAGGAAGAGTATAGTACATGGGACGGAATTTACTACGATAAACTTTGACTGCATCGCCATATTTTTCCCTGGCTTCGGCTTCAGTTAAACCTACTGTAGCTGCTTCGGGAGTAGTAAATATAGCAGTGGGAATATTTTCATAGCTCATTTGTCGAGATTGTCCACCAAAATGAGTATCAGCAAAAGCTCGACCTTCGTTAATCGCTACAGGAGTTAGATTAATCCGATCCGTACAGTCTCCCACAGCATAAATATGATCTTCAGCCGTTTGGCTATATTCATTCACTGCTACTGCACCATTAACCACTTCAACTTTAGTATTCTCTAAACCTAAATCAGCTAAATTTGGTTCTCTTCCTGTTGCAGCTAGACTAGCAGCATCAGCCACAATAATTTCTCCCTCACCATCTTGAGTAGGTATGGTTATTTCTAAACCAGTATCTTTTTTGGCAATAGAGATCTTAGGTTTATTGGTAATAATTCGAATGCCGTGTCTTTCCATTGCTTCCTGGATCTCTGTACGCAGATCATCATCAAAACCGCGCAAGATTTTGTCACCGCGAATCACTACTGTTACCTCTGTTCCTAAACCATGTAAGATACAAGCAAATTCCACCCCAATATAGCCACCACCAATAATAACAATGCGTTTTGGCTGTTCTTTGACGTGAAATATTTCTCTAGAAGTAATCGCGTGTTCAACTCCAGGAATATCATCCGGTTTTACAGGCTTACCACCCACAGCAATCAAAATCTTTTCGGCAGTAACTTTTTGCTCGCCGATCGCAATGGTATGGGAATCAACAAACTTACCATAACCCTCGTATAACTTGACTCCAGAATTATCTAACATCCGTTGATAGATGCCATTAAGACGAGTTACCTCATTATTTACGGCAGTAATCATCTTTTCCCAGTCAAAGCTACTTTCTCCTACACTCCAGCCATATCCAGCCGACTCTTCAAACCCAGCAGGAAAATGAGAAGCATACACCATTAACTTTTTAGGAACACAACCCCGATTAACGCAAGTTCCTCCCAGGCGATCGCTTTCGACAATTCCTACTTTTGCCCCATATTGAGCAGCACGTCTGGCGGTGGCGATTCCTCCTGAACCTGCACCGATCACAAATAAATCGAAATCATAACTCATTTTTTAATAGACTCCCTTAATTAAATAACTAAAAGGTAAGGGCGTTTTGCCAAACTCCCTTACACAACTTCTGTTTTACGAATATATTTCTCAGCGTTATTTAACAGTGTTATTTAACTATATGAGCTTCTAAGAACCAAAGACGCTTATCAACAGTGCGAGAAATTTCGGTATAAAGATCTGCTGTATCAGCATCTTCTAGTGCGTCAGTGCGATCGATTGCTTCGCGGACGTGTTTAGCATACGTACCAAAGCGATCGGCTAAAGCGGTTACGTGTTCTTCACCAGAAACAGCATCTAGAGGATATTCAGACAAAATAGATTCAGCAGCAGCAATACGTGCTGTTCCCATAGCCACACCACCTAAAGCTGTGACACGCTCAGCAACCATATCGACATATTCTTCTAGTTCTGTTGCCATTTCGTCAAACAGTTCATGTAGCTGATAAAAGTCCATACCCTTGACATTCCAGTGTGCCTGTTTGGTCTGGGTTTTAAGATCTAGTGTTGCTGCTAGGGTTTGATTCAAAATCTCAATTACTTTGACTCGAATATCTTCTGCAAGATCAATGCGAGTCGTGTAAAGCTTTTGTTTGTCAACAGTAGAAACCATAATTTAGTTCTCCTTCGTGTTTATTCAGTTTAAGTTTATTCAGTTTAAAAAATTCAACATTCGATATTCAACTAACCGAAGGCAATATCTAAAAACATCATGGCAACAAATCCAGTCATAATGCCTAAAGTACCTTCTTGGGCAATACTTTCTCGGTCTATTTCAGGGATGATTTCATCGACAATTACAAATAACATTGAACCAGCAGCGATCGCCATTCCCCAGGGCAAGAAAGAGTGACCAAAGTTGACAATACTCGCGCCAATAAAACCACCAACAGGTTCAACTAAACCAGTCAACAAAGAAACTCCTAGAGCATATTTGATTGAATAGTCTAACTCTCTTAATGCTAAAGCAACTATCAACCCTTCGGGCATATTTTGTAAAGCAATACCCAAAGCTAAAGGTAATCCATGACTAATGCTGCCGTCTCCAAAGCCTACTCCCACCGCTAAACCTTCGGGAAAGTTATGAATTGTGATTGCGATAACAAATAACCAGATGCGCTGGAAATTTTCGGTTATTTTACCTTCTTGACCTTGATTGAAATGCTCATGAGGAAAATAATTGTGCATCAACCATAGCAAACTTGCCCCCAAAACCATTCCCATACTGACTACTAAAGCTGAACCCGCTTGGGAGTAACCTAAATCAACTGCAGCTTCTTTTCCTGGAACAATTAAGGAAAATGCGGTTGCTGCTAGCATCACGCCACCACCTAATCCTAAGAGAATACCTTGCCATTTTTTATCTAAATTGGCAGTAAACAAAATAGGTAATGCACCAACAGCAGTGGCTAAACCTGCACCTAAACTAGCTATGGTACCGAGATAAATTGTTCCCATGGTCTTTTATGGTGTAGGAACATTTTGTTAGATGTTCCTACATGATTCAGGTAATTATTTCGCCTCTTTGAGATATGCCAACATGGTATCGGCATCGGAAACTTCAAAAGGATCGGTAGGACAGTTATCGCCAAAGTCTGGCTCGATAAACATTTTTTCGATCTTCATGTCGTTGACTAACATTGAATAACGCCAAGAACGCATACCGAAGCCTAAGTTGCTTTTATCTACTAGCATTCCCATCTTGCGAGTAAACTCCCCACTACCATCAGGAAGCAAAAAGACATTTTCAACCCCCTGTTGTTTGCCCCACTGGAACATGACGAAAGCGTCGTTGACTGACAAACAAATAATTTCGTCTACACCTAAAGACTTGAATTCTTCGTAGTGTTTTTCATATCCAGGTAAATGAGTGGAAGAACAGGTAGGAGTAAATGCACCAGGAAGAGAAAATACGATTACTTTCTTGCCTTTAAAAATTTCTTCTGTAGTTAGATCTTGCCAGCGAAAGGGATTAGGCCCTTCGACAGATTCGTCACGAACTCTAGTCTTGAATACTACGCTTGGTACTGTGTCTCTCATTTTTTAGTTAACTCCTTACTTAAGTGATCTTATATTTATGACGAGATTCAATAGGTAAATCATACTCATAACGACTATGAGTTGTCAAGCAAAAAGAGCGAAAAGATGGAAAAAACTGATTGCCTAATCCTTAATTGTGGATTAACGACAAATAAAATGCTCGTTTTCCTGCTGAAACTTGGTGTTAGTTTTTAAATAGTCTTGAACCCAAGAACAACCATAATTGCGAGGGTTCAACTTTAAAATACGCTTCAAGTCCCAAAGTTTAACCAATTTATCTTCAGATACACTAGCTAACTGTTGACCATCAGGACTAAATGCCACATTCCAGACACGATCCTGATGACCTCGCAGAGTCGTTAATAGTTCTCCTTGCTTGTTCCAAATCTTAATGGTTTTGTCCGCACTAGCAGAAGCTATTTTAGTGCCATCGGGACTAAATTCGACATCGAGGACTATTGCCTCATGACCTGCAAAAATTTTAATTAATTCTCCTTTGATGTTCCATAATTTAACGTTTTGCTCTTTACCACCAGTAGCAATTATTTGATTGTCAGGACTAATCGCAACTGCTCTTAATCCTGTGTTATCTGCGGGTATGGATTTAATTAACTTGCCGTTAGCTTGCCAAAGTTTGAGATAGTGGTCGTGACTGACGGAGGAAATTAACTTGCCATCTGAGCTAACATCAATATCGGTAACTATTGCTTGATGGGCAAAGATAGTTCGCCAGAGATTGGCTTGAACTTGATCCGCAATTTTTTTTAATGCCCAAAAACGAATAGTTTTGTCGAATCCACCAGATACAATAGTTTTGCCATCGGACACAAAGTCTACATCAGTAACAGGAGCATTGTGTCCCAAGGTGGTATAAACTAAAGTACCATCAGGACGCCAGAGCTTTACAGTGCGATCGAGACTAGTCGAAGCAATTAACTTCCCATCATTACTAAAGTCTACTTCGTAGGTTTCCGCATCGTGAGCGGTAAAATTAGTTTTTAAAGTGCCGTTAAGATGCCACAATTTTACGGTACGATCATCAGAAGCGGTGGCAATTAATTTACCTTGGGGATGGAAAGCTACACTCAGTACACTTGCATTGTGTCCATAAAAAGTTTTCACTAAAGGGTCTTTTATGTGCCATAGTTTGACTACATTATCCCAACCAGCCGTAGCAATAGCTGAGCCATTAGGCGACCAAGCTAATCGCCAAACTCGCCCTTGATGCCCTTTGAGATTAGAGTGTAGAGTACCGCTAGGATACCAAAGTTTAATTGTTTTATCCCAACTGCTAGTAGCGATAATTTTTCCGTCAGGAGAAAATTTTACTCCTGTCACAGGTGCATGATATCCCGTTAAAATTTTAAGTATTTGACCATCAGGTTGCCAAATTCTAGCTACGTTGTCGTCACCACCAGTTACTAGTTGTTGACCATCAGGACTAAAATCGATACCACGAATGGGTAGTGTATGAGCGAGAAAAGTATCTAATAGTTTTCCTGAACGATTCCATAATCTCAGAGTGCCAGAACGATCGCCTGTAGCAATAGTTTTGCCGTCAGGGGAAAAAGCTACGGCTAATACCTCTCGTTTGTGTCCGATGAGAACATTGATTAAGTCACCTTGAGGACTCCATAATCTGACAGTTTTATCTTCAGAAGCAGAGGCAATCATATCTCCCTGAGGACTAAAGACAACTTGATGTACACTACCTCGATGTCCATAAAGGGTATTTTTTAATGCACCTTCAACACTCCACAAATTAATTACATCATCTTCCCCCGCCGAGGCAATAAGATTTTCTTGGGGACTAAAAGCAACATCAACTACGGTATCTTGATGTCCTCTAAGAGTATTAAGCAATTTACCGTCCTGTTGCCAAATTTTGACTGTGGTGTCGGAACTTGCTGAGGCAATTAGCTTTCCATCGCTACTATAACTAACGCTGTTGACTATATCTCGATGCCCAGTAAAGGTATTTTTTTCAACTACATTATAGACTGCCTGTTGGAGAGCTAAATCTACATTTGATTTGATTGATTTGTCTACCTGAGATAACTGAGAAATATCCTCTTTTGCCTTGAGCGCGTGGATCAATGAAGCAAAATTTTGTTCAGAATCAAACAAACTTTTGGCAGAAGTAATATGAGCCTCTAGCTTTTTATTTTCGGCTATGATTTCGTTATTTTTCGCTTGCCGATAATTGCTATAGGCGGCGATGCTTAAAACCGAGGTAACTGCCAAAGCTACACCAACGGTAAAAAGTAAAAATCTTTGAGTTTTGGCTAGTTTTTGTTCTTGAATTAGACGAGTTTCTAATTCTTGGAGTCGTTTAAACTCTAAAGCCAAGCGAATTTGTGCTTGTTCTTGTTCTTGAGAAGCGTTTAAAAATTTATATTCTTCTTGACTAATGCTATGGTTATTTGCCCAAGTTTGAGCCTCTTGTAAAGCTTTACCACGTAAGAGACGAGAGTTATCTTGACATTTGGAAGCCAACCACAATTTTACTTCTCGGTTATAGGGACATAATTTATCTGATTGTTGATGTACCCAATCTAAATTAAAAATCTGCTGGTAAATTGGATTGCGAATAATCAGCTGACTGTTGTGCTTAATAACTAGATTAGATAGAAGTAGTAGCCTTTGTTCGTGACTATCATCAGTAGGAATAGAACCTTGTATCAGGATCTGTTCTGTTAATCCCAACAGACGGCTTGCAGTTTGTTCGTCTCGTAATAAGCGATCGCGAATTGTTTTGAGGTGTTCTGGTTCGTCTTGAGTTTCCCAGTTAGTGATGATTTTCTCTTTTGCCAAGGTTTCTACCCATTCGGCTTCGTATTCTGGTAAAGGGCAATTACAGACTGTTTGGGAAAAATTTACCGCTAGCTTACAGAGTTTTTGGGTTAAAAATGGTTGTCCTCCTGTCCACTTTAAAATCTCTGACAAAATTATTTCAGGATTTTTGAATCCATTTTGTAAGCCATCGATCAAAGGCTTGGCTTCTTTGAAGGTAAATCCAGTTAAAGCGATCGCTATACCAATATTAAATGGAGTCCGACTAGAATCCCTAATTAAGTCGCTGGGAGTGGCGACACCAAATAAAGCAAAGCTAAGACGATTTAATTGTGGATTTTCCGCTCTAGCATTATAAAAGTAACGAATTAAAGCAAAAAAGTCGTCTGTCGCAAAATCTAAACTAAGAACACTATCAATTTCATCAATAAAAATAAATATCTTTTCTGCTTGTACTGTGGACAAAACCAAGTCGCTAATAAAAAGATGGAGATTTTGTATCGGGGATAATTCTGAATGCTCTTGCCACCAATTTGTGAGGGAGACTTTCCCAATCAGGTTTAAGCCGCGCCATATTTCTGAAGCAATACTTTTATACCATTGTTGGGGGGAGATAGTCTGACTACCAATATTGGTCATATCCAAAGAGACACAGGCATATCCTTGTTGTTCTAAACAATTTTTGACCTGAACTCGGAGGCTCGATTTTCCCATTTGACGGCAGTTAAACACATAGCAAAAGTCTCCTCTTAGTAGAGCTTCGTAAAGCTGAGTATCTGCTTGCCGTGTCACATAAGTTGATGCATTGACACTTAAACTACCTCCTACTTGATAATCACTCATCTTTGATTGTTAATTGTTGATTTTTGATTGGGGAATTGTTGATTGCAAAGAAGGCGATCGCTTTCGGCGACATCAGGATTGGTTTTAAGATAATCTTGAATCCAATTGCAAGCATATGCAAAATAGTCAAGCTTTAAGATACAATCTAAATCCCAGAGAATAATTTGGTGATCTTCGCCAGCAGAAATCAGGGTTTTACCGTCAGGACTAAAATCCACTGACCAGACTTTAGCCTCATGTCTTTCTAAGGTCAATAATTCTTTTCCTTGAAGATTCCAAAGTTTGATGGTTTTATCAGCACCAGCAGAAGCAATTATTTGACCATCGGGACTAAAACTAACTTGGTTTACTTCACTTTCATGTCCTTGGAAAGTAGCTAGTTCTTGACCGTCAAAACTCCATAGCTTAATTGTGCCATCCCACGAAGAAGTTACCCAATTTTGATCATCAGGGCTAGATTTGATGCTGTAAACTATGTCTTCATGTCCTCTGAGGGTGGTTATTGCTGTTGAATTGCCTGACCAACGCCAAAGCTTCACTGTATTATCCCTAGAAGCCGTAGCTAAAACTGTTCCATTTTGACTAAAAGCTAGTTCTATAATTGCCCCTTGGTGTCCGTTTAAAGTTTTAAGTAACTGTCCTTGCAAATTCCAAATTTTGATTTGATGGTCTTCGCTAGCGGTAGCCAAATAGTTACCATCAGGACTAAATGCTAAAGTGAACACTGACGCGGTATGATCTCGGAGAGTTTTTAAGGTTTGACCTTCAAGATTCCAGATTTTGACGGTAAAATCGTCCGAACTTGAGGCTATCAGCTTGTTTTGGGGATGAAAAGCTACATCGTGAACACGATCGCCATGTCCATTGAAAGTTCTCAAAAATTTTCCCTTGGCAGTCCACAATTTAATAGTAGAGTCACGACTTCCAGAGGCAATTAATTGACCATCAGGACTAAAAGTAGTTTGCCAAACACTATCAGTATGTCCTTCTAGAGTTTTAAGTAAATTATTTTGAGGTTGCCATAAGCGAATTGTTTTGTCCAACCCTCCAGAGGCAATCATTCCACCGTCTCTGCTTACTCCTAAACCCACAACGCGATCGCTATGTCCTTTGAGAGTGGTAATTAGAGTCCCCTCCCGACTCCAAATTTTAATGGTTTTATCATCGGAAGTAGAAACGATTTCCGAAGTTTTGTGGTTGTAGGCTACGGAGATTACTCGGTCTTGATGTCCTCTAAGGGTTTTGTTCAAAATCGGTTGAGTGGGATTGCTCACATCCCAGAGCATTAAAGTACCATCGTTAGAGGCACTGACAATAGTTTGGTCGCCAGGAGCAAAATCAACGTTATTTACTGCATCACTATGACCTGAGAGGGTGGCTAAAAGTACAGGTTTTTTAAGTGCCAGAGATTGTTCTAAATCCCAAAGCTTGATGGTTTTATCCCAACTAGCAGTGGCTAAGATTTTGCCATCTTTACTAAAATCTATACCCCAAACGCGATCGCGATGCCCAGTGAGGGTAGTTATTAATTTACCTTCAGGAGTCCAAAGTTTGATGGTTTTATCCCAACTAGCAGAAGCAATTACTTTGTCGTCCGGACTGTATTCTACTTCCCAAACTCGGTCTTGATGTCCTTTAAAAGTTTGCAAGAGTTTGCCATTGATATCCCAAAGTTTGACGGTTTTATCCCAGCTAGCGGTAATCACTTTGGTCTGATCTTGGCTAAAATCAACTGCCCAGACACCTGCTTTATGACCTCGATAGGTTGTCAGCAAAGTACCATCAAGTTGCCACAATTTAGCGGTATTATCGTTACTGGCAGATAAAATTAACTGACTATCTGGACTAAAATCAATTTCCCAAATCGATCCTGTGTGCTTTGAAAGACGGTTAACTTCTTGAATTCCGTAAGTTGCTCGACGAAGATTGCGATCTACTTGAGCCATTAATTCTGGTTCTACCCAATTAAGTTTTTGAAGTTCTACCTTGGCTTTAAGTGCTTGAGTAAGAGCTTCTAATCTTTGGTCGGAGGCAAATAAAGCTTCTGAGGAGGTGGCGATCGCTTTAATTGCGCTCACCATAGTTTCGCGCTGGCTTTTGGCTATTTGTTGTTCACTGATGATCGCTCTATAATATAGTCTGTAAGCACATAAACCCAATCCTATAGCTATAAATAGAGCTGAACTCAATGCAGTAATTAAAACTTTTTGCCGTTCATCGTTGCGTTTTTTTGCTGCTAGTCTAACTTCTACTTCTTGTAGGCGTGCTGCTTCTAGGTTTTGTCGTGCTATCTTTTGTTCTAATTCTTGACTAGCGGTTAAAAAGCGATAGTCTATATTACTCAAAATTTTATCTTGCGCCCAAGCTTGAGCTTCTTTAAGAGACTGTCCCTGTAATAATCGCGATCGATCGAGACAATTCGATTTAATCCATTGATTGATAGCTTCACTATAGGGACGTAAGTTATCTAATTGTCTGTTAATCCAAGTTAAATTAAATACTTCGCGATAGATAGGATTGCGAATTACTAAAATATGATTATTTTTAACTATTAAACCTGATAATAGTAAATCTTTTTGTTCTCTGCTGTTGTCAATCAAAATTGCACCGTTTTGCCAAATACGGCGATATATCCCTAGTAATTTGCTCGATTTTCTTTCATTCCGCAACAGATGATCGCGAATTGTTCGCAGATGTTCTGGTTCATCTTGTGATTCCCAATTGTTAATTATTTTCTCAGTAACTAAACATTCTACCCAATTACTTTCCGATCCTGGTAAGGGACAATCACAAATTTCTTGAGAATATTTTACCGCTAGGCTACAAAACTTTTGAGTCAGAAAGGGTTGTCCTCCAGTCCAGTTTAATATTTTCTGCAAGACGATTATGGGATCTTTAAATCTACCTTCTAAACCAGCTACTAAAGGTGTCGCTGCATCTGAAGTTAATCCCGTAAGTTCGATCGCTTTACCAATATTAAATGGGGTACGATTTTGATCTCGAATCAAGTCACTAGGAGTTGCTACACCAAACAGGGCAAAGCTAAGACGTTCAAATTCTTTGTTTTCGGCACGAGCATTATAAAAATAGCGAATTAAAGCAAAAAAGTCATCTGTGGGAAAATCTAAACTGATAACACTATCAATTTCGTCGATCAAGATAAAAACTTTCTCAGCTTTGAGATAGGGTAAGATAGCATCAGTAATAAATAGATTTAATTGTTGGATAGGAGATAATCCTCTTTGTTCTGACCACCAAGCTTTAAATTGAACCTTCCCCATCAGGTTGAACCCACGCCAAAGTTCCGAAGCAATACTTTTATACCATTGAACAGGGGAAATTGTTTTACTACCAATATTGGTCATATCCAAAGAAACACAAGCATATCCTTGTTTTTCTAGGCGATTTTTTACTCTAACCCTCAGACTCGATTTCCCCATCTGACGACAGTTAAATACATAGCAAAACTCTCCTCTCAGTAACGCTTCATATAACTGAGTATCTGCTTGTCGAACTACATAACTAGAAGCATTAACATTCAGACTGCCACCTACTTGATAATCACTCATCGTTGATTAATGGTTGTTCATATAATAGTGAATTTAGTGAATTTAGTGAATTTAATGATTCAAAGCTTAAAGTAAAACTACTTATTAGTTTCTCACTATCTATTAACGTCAGTTCGATGAAACTAGAAATTTCGTAATTCATAACTTGAGAGATGCTTGCATTTCCTATTATTTCGGAGGAAAAATTGTAACTTTGAACTCCGTTGCGTAGCTTTTCGCGCAGCGAATACTCCGTTCGCGGTTGCGGAGCAAGTCGTTAGACTCAGCGTGCCC
>JASJDX010000091.1 GCA_030064975.1 Pleurocapsa sp. MO_192.B19 | reverse complement strand
AATACCGACATCGGGTAAGAAATCACTGGCACCAAACAGTGCAGTTAAGTTAATCGAATCTTGCCAACTTAACTCATACTCATTTTCGGCTGTTTCTCCAATGGAAACCGTATTCCAGAGATGGCTCAAGCTATCTGGTAATAAGGTAGAGACGACATTATCGAGATAGCTTGAGCCATCTCTGGGATACGGTTTCCATTGGGGAAACAGTCGAAAATCAGTTTGAGTTAAGTTGGCAAGATTCGATTAACTTAACTGCACTGTTTGGTGCCAGTGATTTCTTACCCGATGTCGGTATTGAAAATCCTACTTTTACCATTACTGAGGAAGCTAGCGGTAATAGTTATGGCTTTGCTGGCGATATTAATGTTGGAGGTCAGGAATTCGCGATCAATGCTAGCTTTACCTTAGAAGACATTAATGGAATTAGCAGCTTTAGCTGGGATAACATTGCTCTTCCTCGTGTTTCCCTGGACAATTTGACCAGCTTGCTGGGGAATGCCGTCTCAGGGCTTGATAGCTTCTTTGGTAGTGACACCAAAATCGATCTCAACATAAGTGAAACTGGGGCGGAGTTAGCTTGGGGTGGTGATATTAACCTAACTTCGTTGTTTGGTCTTGGTGGCTCATTCCCCGATCTAACCGTTGGTACTCCTTCTTTTGCGATCGCCACAGAAAACAACACCACTACTTATGAATTTGCTGGGGATATCAAGCTTTCTAGTGGAAATGTTGGCTTCAGCAGTAGCTTTGTTCAAGAGAATGTAAACGGAAGTAGTGAATTTAGCTGGCAAGAGATTGCCATTGATGACTTTGCCTTAAATAGCGTCACTGAGCTATTAGGCAGTACGATTTCAGGACTTGATAGCTTCTTTGGTAGTGACACCACCATTGATATCAACATAAGTGAAGATGAGGCGGAGTTAGCTTGGAATGATGAGATTAACCTGACTTCGTTGTTTGGTCTTGATGATTTCTTACCTCAGTTAAGCGTTGGTACTCCTACTTTTGCGATCGCCCTAGAAGAAGAAAGCACTACCTATGAATTTGCTGGCGATATTACGGTTGGGAATCAAGAATTTCCTATGGAAGCTAGCTTTACTTCAGAAGATATCAATGGAGTTAGTAACTTTAGCTGGGATAATATTGCTATTCCCGATGTTTCCTTAAGCAATTTGACCAGCTTACTCGGCGATGCAGTTTCGGGACTTGATAGCTTCTTTGGTAATAACACCACCATTGATATCAATATTAGTGAAGATGGGGCGGAGTTAGCTTGGGATGATGATATTAACCTGACTTCGTTGTTTGGTCTTGATGGTTTCCTACCTCAGTTAAGCGTTGATACTCCTACTTTTGCGATCGCCCTAGAAGAAGAAAGCACTACCTATGAATTTGCTGGCGATATCACTGTCGGTAATGGAGAGACTTTTGGCTTAAGCAGTAGTTTTGTGCAAGAGGAAGCAGACGACGGAAGTAGTGAATTTAGCTGGTCAGAAATTGAGATCTCTGAATTCGACCTTGATAATATTACTGATTTGCTCGGCAACAGTTTTGCAGGAGTAGGCAACTTCTTTGATAACAACCTGCCCAATTTACCTGCGGTAACCGTTGGCATCACCGAAGACGAAGTTGAGCTAACCTTGGCAGAAGATATCGACGTAAGCAGCTTGCTCAAGTTAAATAGCTTCCTTCCTGGTTTGAATCTCAGTATCGCCAACCCTTCATTTGCGATCGCCACCGAAAACAACACTAATACTTATGAGTTGGCTGGTGATTTCTCCGTCTTAGGAGAAACCTTTAATTTAAGCACTAGCTTTACTCAAGAATCTGCTGGCGGTGCTTTAAAGTGGCAGGATATTTCGATTCCCAATTTCTCCATCGGTACTCTTACTGGCATGATGGGTGGCGCGTTTACTCAGGTAGATGATGTCTTTGGCGATGCCTTACCTGAAATTGACGTTACTATTACCCAGTCTGAACTAGGCTTTGGCAGTGCGATCGATTTTGCTAGCTCTAACAACCAGTATCTCCAGTGGATTCATAACAAGCTCGATATCGACACTCTAGATGTTGACTTTATTTACGACACCAGTGGCTCAATTAGCCTTGATGCAGGAGTAACGGGAGAATTTGAGCTAGTCAGTACTAAAGACCTTGATGCTTTCTTAACTAACGTTGCTTTAAGCTTTGACGTTGACTACAGCGGCAGCAGCTTTGAAACCTCTCTGTCACTAGATGCGGGAGCCAGACTAGATATCAAGGACTCAGCTCAGACTTCCTTAGACCTAAGCGGCGGAATCTCCTTTGCAGTGGGTACTGGTGGTTTTGAAGCGGAAGGTTACTTTGCTCTAGATGCAGGTCAAGCAGGGTGGGATAATCCCTTTGGACTTCCAGACTCTAGCATTCGCAGTTTCGGTTTAAGCTTAGGTATTGGTGGTGTTACTGGGTTAGATAGTTTTGGCATTCGTGGCGATTTACAGTTTGGCAATTATGACTTTGATGCTGCTTTCAGCATAGATTTAACCAATCCAGATGAATTTGCCTTAGCTGCTACCCTCAATGAATCCATTTCCGTCCTCGATTTAATTTCAGGTCCTGCTGCTTCCTATGCTTTGGGACAGGCTGCTAACAACGTCGGCTTTATCGATGATGCCAAAGACATTATGGATCAGGTGTTAGACGTAGATGTAGTCTCCATTGATAGCGACGGTGATGGTGCATTAGACCCCTTAATTTACGTCGTTCCTGAAGACACAGAAATTGCAGGTAAACTATATGAGCAGGGCTTTAGTATTAATGCTGCGGTTAGTGCTTGGGGCAAGGATGCCAGCCTCTACTTTAATGCCAATGCCGAAACTGGAGAAATTTCTGGCGGATTAGATATCGACAAGATCAATATTGAAGTTGATAATACTACCATCTTGAAGATTGAAGGTAGTGATTTTGCTGATGATAACGGTAAGGGTACTATAGTCGGCGGTACGGTAACCGAAGCCGATAAGTACATCGACCAGAGTAATAATGGAACTATAGTTGGTGATGCAAATGTTGGCGGAGAAGGCAATGATGGCACCTTCGTTGGTAATGCAACTGTTAGTGAAGAGGGTAGTAACGGAACTCTGATTGATGGAACTATTACTGATGGTATTTTTGAGCTTGATGGCAATAACGATTATGTCCGTATCTCAGGCAATGCCGACTTTGACGGTATCACTCAAGAAATTACCGTAGAAACTTGGATTAAGGTAGACAGTTTTGACCGCACTTGGCAGGCTATTGTTACTCAAGGGGATGATAGCTGGCGACTACATCGTTACAAAAATACCAATCAGCTTAACTTTGCCATTAATGGTTTGGGCAGCATTACTGGCTCTACCAACGTTAATGATGGTGAATGGCATCATGTAGCAGCAGTCTACAATGGTAGCCAAATGCGCTTGTATGTAGATGGTCAGTTAGATGCTCAAAGGAATGTTACAGGCACTATTCCAATTAGTAACTACGATGTTTTAATTGGGGAAAACGCTCAACGCCGAAACAGATATTTTGAGGGTCAAATTGATGACGTTCGGATTTGGAATCAAGGTCGTACTGAAGCGGAGATTATCGCTAATTATCAATCAACCCTAAATGGTAATGAAGCAGGATTAGTTGCTCATTGGAACTTTGAAGAGGAATCTGTTGAAGGCAATATCGTTCAAGATGTCACTGCTAATAGTGTTCTCAAGCTAGATGGCTCTGGTGATTATGTCAAAGTAGCAAATGCTTCTGAGCTAAGTTTAACTGATGGCACAATTGAGTTCAGAGTTACACCAGATTGGGCACCAGGAGAGAAAAATTTTAATCCAGCAATTTTAGCAAATCGCGACACAACTGGTACAAACTACAGCATTCATCTTCGGAGAAATCTTGACGGCATCGATCTTTGGAATGGTTCCCAAGTAAGGACTGTTGCTTATAACTTCCAGCAAGGAGTTGAATATCACGTCGCACTGGTAGAAAGTGGTACTAACACCGAAGTATTTATCAACGGTGTATCCCAAGGCATCATGAACAGAGGCTTCTCTGGCAGACAAGGTTTGGATTTTCATATTGGCTCTTCTAATGGCACTAGAGAGTTTTTTGAAGGCACGATAGATGATGTCCGCGTTTGGAGTACCGTTCGTAGCGCAGCCGAAATCAGCGATAACTATCAAAACTCCCTTACTGGAGAAGAAGCAGGCTTAGTTGCATATTGGAACTTTGAAGAGGAATCCGTTGAGGGTAACACTGTTAAAGATGTCACTGCTAAGGGTGTTCTCAATCTAGATGGCTCAGGTGACTATGTAAATATTACTAGCGATCGCCTCCTCAATCTCAGCGACAATTCGGCTTTCACCCTCGAAGCCTGGATTAATCCAAATCATGATGATAATCGCTACCACGGATTTATCGGTTCTCAAGGTAGTAATGTTAACCAGCGTACTCCTGGAATGTGGGTTGTCAATCAAACAGGAATTACCTTCGGCTTTGGCGACGGCAGCAGTTGGACTCAGGAAACTGCCAATAACGTCTTGACTCCTGACTCTTGGAATCATGTAGCAACTACTTTTGACGGCGTAACTTATACTCTTTATATCAACGGGGAAGCAGTTCATTCTACAGATAAATTTGCAGGCAAAACTCCCTATGCTTCAGACCAACTTACTATCGGTAGAGTAGCAGGCACAGGCAGTTACTTCCAGGGAGAAATGGATGAGGTTCGGGTTTGGGATATTGCCCGTAGCGCAGCCGAGATCGGCGATCACTATCAAAACTCCCTTACTGGAGAAGAAGCAGGTTTAGTTGCATATTGGAACTTTGAAAATGAGTCTGTTGAGGGTAACACCGTTCAAGATGTCGCTGAAAATCAGCTTGAATTTACTAATTCTAATCCCGATGGGGTGCTTCAGCTAGACGGTACTGACGATTATGTCAATGTTTCCAGCGATCGCACTCTCGATCTCAGTATCAACAAGACTTTCACCCTAGAAGCCTGGATCAATCCAGATCATGATGATAATGGCTTCCACGGATTTATTGGTTCTCAAGGTAGTAATATTAATGAGCGTACGCCTGGAATGTGGGTTGTTAATCAAACAGGAATTACCTTCGGCTTTGGTGAAGGCAGCAATAACAGTTGGAAAGGTCAAACGGTCAATAATGTCTTAACTCCTGACTCTTGGAACCATGTGGCAACTACCTTTGACGGTAGAACCTATACCCTCTATGTCAACGGGGAAACGGTATATTCTACAGATGCTTTTGCAGGTAAAACTCCCTACGGTTCAGATAGTTTAACCATTGGAAAAGTAGCAGGTTCTTTCTTCCAGGGAGGAATGGATGAAGTCCGCGTTTGGGATATTGCCCGTAGTGCCAGCCAAATCGAAACTTATTTCCAACAACCTCTGACTGGTGAGGAACGCGGTTTGGTGGGTTACTGGAACTTTGACGGTGATTCAGTTAACGGCGATACGGTTAAAGACTTGGCGGCTGGTGATGACAACCTCAATCTTGACTTCAAGCTCTCTGATATCGATAGCTACCTCCGAGGAGACGGTAAAATTACTTTCCTGGGCGAAAGCATTGATGTTTATGTAGAAGCTGGTAGCAACGGCTTAGAGTTTGCCATGGCAACCGATAACGGAACTTTAACTACTGATTTAGCAATAGTTCTCGATAAGTCTGGTTTTGCTGCTAGCGGTAGTGTCGATCTCGATATCAGTGCTGATATCAACCTGCCTTTCGGTTTGGGTAAAGTTTCCCTAGTTGACCTCGAAGTCAATACCGATGCTTCTATTAGTGTGGATCAATCTGGTTTCGCTAGTTCCTTTAGCGGTAGTCTCAGCATTAACAATAAAAACATCAATTTTGATATAGACATTGATGTTGCCTTTAGCAGTGTGGAAGACCTCTATAACAAGCTAGAAGCCAAAATCATCCAAGAAATCAAAGATTCTGCCAAGGATATCTTTAGCAATGTTACCGAGTGGGCAAATGCGATCGCAGATGGCACAGTAGAATTTGCAGGAGATGTTGCTGATGTTGCTGTTGCTGCTTATGATGCCACAGAAGAAGCATTTATTGAAGCTGCCGAAACCCTTGGTCAAACTGCTGATGATATTGTTGCTGGTTTGAGTAATACCTATAGTGCAACCAAAGATGAAGTTGCAGGCTTCTTAAATGATGCGGGTTATACTTCCTCAGCGATCGCAGATGCTTTAATTGCTGAATTTAACGCGACTGCGACAGATATCACTCAAGCCTTGAACTCTATTGGTTCTACTGCCAGTGATGTTGCCACAATTCTCGATAGCAAGTTTACTTTTACTGCTAGTCAAATGGCATCTACTTTGGAATCTTCCTTTGATGTCGGTGAAGACGCTATGGCAGCCATACTCGACAATGCAGGTTATGCTTCTTCAGCGATTGCAGATGCTTTAATTGCTGAATTTAACGCGACGGCGACAGATATTACTCAAGCCTTGAACTCTATTGGTTCGACTGCCAGCGATGTTGCCATAATTCTCGATAGCAAGTTTACTTTAACTGCTAGTCAAATGGCATCTACTTTGGAATCTTCCTTTGATGTCGGTGAAGATGCCATGGCAACTATACTCAACAATGCGGGTTATGCTTCCTCAGCGATCGCCGATGCTTTAATTGCTGAATTTAACGCGACGGCGACAGATATTACTCAAGCCTTGAACTCTATTGGTTCGACTGCCAGTGATGTTGCCACAATTCTCGATAGCAAGTTTACTTTAACTGCTAATCAAATGGCATCTACTTTAGAGTCTTCCTTTGATGTCGGTGAAGATGCCATGGCAGCCATACTCAACAATGCGGGTTATACTTCCTCAGCGATCGCCGATGCTTTAATTTGTGAATTAAATGCCACGGCGACAGATGTTACTCAAGCCTTGAACTCTATTGGTTCTACTGCCAGTGATGTTGCCACAATTCTCGATAGCAAGTTTACCTTAACTGCTAATCAAATGGCATCTACTTTGGAATCTTCCTTTAATGTCGGTGGCAATGCCATGGCAAAAATACTCAAAGATACTGGCTACGGAATAGATACTGTCCTAAGTTCAGTCAAAAGTTTTTATAATCTAACGGCTACACCATCAGCCAGAGCATTAAATTATGCTGGCTATACCATCGATGAGATGGCTAATGCAATTAACTTTGGTGCTCAATGGACAACAATAGCCTTTAAAAATGTTGGTTTTGCGGTGAATGATATTGCTGAAGCTTTCAAAGATGCTGGTAGGGGCGTTGATTTTATTGCTAGTGGAATACGACAGGCTTATGGTCATAGTGCTGCTACAGTGGCGAATATTTTAGCCGATGTCAGTTACTCTGCTAGTGAAGTAGCTCAGGCTCTGAATAAAGCCTACAATCTATCTGATGCAGCAATGGCAAATGCTCTAGAATATGCAGGTTATGGAGCAGATGCCACCATTAAGGCATTTAAGGGACTGGATAAATCTGCGAATAGTGCCATCAGTAACGTAAAAAGTGCCTTTAACACCAATATTGACGATATGGCAAAAGGATTGAATGCTGCTGGTTATGTTGCTGGTTATGATAATAAGGTAATTGTTAGTCGGCTTCTCAAAAGTTCCTATGGGGCAGATGCAAGGGAACTAGGTAGGGCTTTGAATAGTGGCTATACGAGCCTTAGCAATGACGATTTAGCGAACATTTTAGAAGATAGTGGTTTTAATCTAGATTCTGTCGGTAAGTTCTTTAAAAAAGATTTAGGCTTGAGCAAAAGTAATGCTAAGAGCGCCTTAAAGTCTGCTTTTAAGAACGGTAGAGTGAATGACTGGATTAAAGATGTTTGGGATAAAATCGAGTCAATTTTCCCTAATTAAGTAAATAATACAAGCGAAGATTTGACTTTGCTAACTAATACTTTGCCAGCTAATCAAGTAGAGATGGGTAAATTGTCTGTCTCTACTTTTTCTTTTGGGAATTGGGAATGAGTCGAGAAGATATTCACTGCTAGAATTGAGTGACTTAATGAATTGAGAGATAATAATCAATTTACTATCCTTTTCCCTTTTCCCTTTAACCTTTTCCCTGATAACACAAGTCAATTACAGAGTAGGTGCAAGATCTCAGCATAATGTGCCTACTGGCGATGGTTCTTAAAACTTAGAAACTTGGAATGTAAAAATTGGAGAACGGTAATCTTAATTTCAATTCTTTTTTATTGAGGCTCAAATATCTGCTAGCAACTTAGCTTTCCTGAGTAGAAATTGCAGCAAAGTTTCTTCTTTGGTAATAATATCGGCTCTACCATCCATTCCTAATTGGATAGCACATTGGTGTTTCCCTCTATCTAGAGAAAGACGTTCTGGCTGAATCGTTACCTCGTAAAAAGCATTAACTGCATTGCCCTTCTGACCAGAAGCGGTAAAGATGGTTGCAGTAGCATCATTTTGTTGAGGTTTAATCGTATCTTTCGAGATTTGACTGACCACACCAGAAAGAGTACCGTAATCTGGATAAGGACAAGCAGATACCCGCATTTGAACCTTTTGACCTTTTTCTAGTTTGCCAATGTCCCCTGGTAAAACCGCTGCTTTCACCTCCAAGGCAGCATTACTGGGAACAATTTGGGCGATTTCCTCTCCAGAGCGCACAGTTTGACCAGGGTTGCGTAAAGAAAGCTGGGAAATAATACCGTTTGCTGTAGCAGTAATCCTAGTTTTACCGAGATCGATTTCTACTTGTTGAAGTTCGCGAATGTCTTGTTCTAGCTGTTTATTGATTTCAATCCGTTGTTGAAGTAGAGCTTCCCTTTCTTTGTTTAAGCTGGCGAGGGTAACTTGACCGCTTGCTTGTTCTTGGGCAATGCGCGAGCGTGCAATCTTCACTTCTGCATAACTGGGTTTAAGACTAGCTTGAGAACGTTTTAACCTAGCAACTGCTGCCCTAACTCCTTGTTGTAACTTTTCGATTATCTGTTGTTGCGCTTCAACTGTTGCTTTTTGTGCTTCAACTGCTTGTTTTTGCCGTTCGACATCTAATTTTGCTTCTTCAAATTGATCCTGAGACAAAGCACCTAATTCGGCAATGGGCTGGTATCGATTGCGTTTCGAGCGAGCTGCGTTTAAAGCAGCTTCAATTGATCTTAAGTTAGCTTGAGCAGATTTTAACTGTGCTCGTGCTTCTTGTAATTCCTCTTGGGCTTGTTTTAGATTGGCCTGGGCTTCTTCGACATCAGCAACGGTAGTAACAAGCTTATCTTGATATTCTCGCTGACGTCGTTCTAGCTCAGCTTTAGCAGAAGCAACCGCGCGGTCATTTCGGTCGGTTTCAGCTAAAATTTGGCTATTGAGAGCAATAATTTGGGCATTAATTTGAACCATTTGTAATCGGGCTTGTCCGATCTTATTTTGCAGTTGACTCTTTTGGGTTTGCAGTCGAGAGTCGTCAACAGTAGCAATAGCATCCCCTTTTTTGACCAGTTGATTCTCTTCGACCAAGACATGCATAATTGCGCCTTCTGTAGCAGCCTGAACCAGTCGTAATTCTCCAGCAGGACGGACGTTTGCCTGTGCTCTGACAGTGACTTTGTATTTAGTCACCGAAGCGAGAGGGATGGCTAACCCTACAACAACGACGATAATCAGTCCACCAATATTAAGCCAACGACTAATGGGTGGCAAAAATTCGTTAACTTGAGCCTGGGGTATAAAGTTTGATTGAGGATGTTCTAGCATGATGGTTGTGGAGCAATTCACTCTTCAAGATGAGAGAAGATTCAACTGCTGGCTGAAGAGCCACCGTTAGGATGAAAGTAGCAGGATTTGGCTAGCAAACTCTTTTTGGATGGGGTAATGTTATCTAAGTAATCTAGGTGATCGCCAGCAATAGAGCGCAACTGTTCGGGATTGCCTTGAATTTGCAAATGCCCTTTCTCTAACATCACAATCCAATCAGCGCGCCCGATAACTTGAGGACGGTGGCTAATCACGATTGTGGTTTTGCCCTGTCGATGGGATAATAGATTATCTAATACTTGCGCTTCACTGACTGGATCGAGAGAGCCAGTAGATTCATCTAAAATCAGAATGGGTGGCTCGGTAACTATGGCTCTAGCTATGGCTAGTCTTTGCTTTTGACCACCAGAAAGATTGGCTCCAAATTCTCCTAACACCGTTTGATATTTGTCGGGCAGTTCGCTGATAAACTCGTCAGCACCAGCTATCTGGCAAGCCTCAACAATGCGGTCAAAAGTAACTTGAGGATAGCTAAAACGGAAGTTATCAATAATTGAGCGACTCCAGAAGTGGGGTTCTTGAGGCACTAGCATGACCTGTTGTCGCAGGAATTCGAGGGAGAGGTCTTGCTGATTATAGGGACCATAACGGATATTGCCAGATTGGACGGAATATAAGCCAGCAATCAACTTGGCAAGAGTACTTTTACCACAACCAGATTTGCCGATTAGACCAGTGACTTTACCGCCAGGTATGGTGAGGGAAAAATTTTCCAAGAGATCGACTCTGCCGGCGTGATGAAAGTTGATGTTAGTACAGATAATATCGGCAGCTTCGGGAATTTCAGCCCCAGGTTTTTGCAAGTCATTTTCATCTTCGGAAGTGGCATCGATTACTTCTGTTAAGCGTTGAATCACGATCTGTGCGGTAATAAATTCGTCGATTAAACCGATCGCTGAACCCAAGAAGCCCAGGAAGTTACCACTCATGCCGTTATAAGCCAACAACTGACCAATGCTTAACGTGCCATTAATCACTAGGTAGCTGCCTAGCCAAAGTAAGCCAATGCTGGTGAAACTAGAAAGGATACCAGTGAGGGTGCCACTGTAGAGTCCTAGTTTCATCGTACTCCAACCCAGATTAGCCAAGCGACCATAATTGGTCTGATATTCTTGCCAAGCTTGGGGGGTAGCTTGGGTGGTTTTGAGTACCTGGACACCGCGAAAGGTTTCCACCAGAAAGCCTTGGTTTTCTGTACCTAGAACGATCATCTTACGGGTTTTAGCGCGCAAGGCAGGCAGAAACAACAGGTTGACCACTGCAACAATCACAAAAGCTGCTAAAGATGCTAAAGTCAGTTCCCAACTATAAAAAAGCATAAAGCCCAAGGAAACTAGGGCGATAAAAAATTGGCTGGGTAATCCCAGGACAACTTGAGAAACTAGGGCATTAATGGCATTGACATCAGCAATACGACTGACGACCTCCCCACTGCGCCGTCCTTCAAAGTAATCTAGAGGTAAGCTCAAAAGTTTGTGTCCGTATTCGAGGATCAGCCCTAATTGCAGTCGCTGCCCAAAATGACCGATCAAGTGAGACTGGACTAACCCCACCGCACTTCTAAACAAGTTCATAGTGATGACGGCGATCGCTACAGTAGCTAGGAGTTGGGTATCCCCCCGCACCAGCACGTCATCGGTGAGCAGTTGCATCATTATAGGGGAGGCCAGGGATAGGAGTCCAATGGCAATGTTGATCGCAATTGCTTGGGCTAGCAACCAGCGATAAGGCCAAACCCTGGCTAGATAGCGTCCAAAACCGCCTACTTTATCGTTGGCTTGTTGATAAAAGCGACTGTCGTCTGGTTGTAAAATCAGCATCACGCCATTGCGCCAACCGCTGATTAATTCCTGACGGGTAAGGTAACGGATGCCGATACCTGGATCGGCAATGACATATTTTTTCCGCTTGTGTCCGTATAAAACAACCCAGTGGTTTCCTTTCCAGTGAATGATAGCTGGCAGGGGAGCTTCATTGAGTCGGTTAATCAGTTGCGGAGAAGCTCTCACCTGACGGGCATGGAATCCTAACTCATCTGCACCCCTACTTAAACCTAACAGAGTAGTACCCCTTGCCCCAGTACCGACGGCTTCGCGGACGCGAGACAGGGTAAAGGTGCGTCCATAGTTTTTGGCTACCGTGGCTAGACAGGCTGCGCCACAGTCTTCTTCAGAGTGTTGTCGGACAAGAGAGTATCTCATTTTTACGACTTTTCGTACATCCGCTGACAATTTCTCTGACGGAGCTTTGAGAGAGAAATTAGAGTATCTATCCAAGAAGGAGCAATCCCCTCCCAAAAAGGGGCGATCTCCTCCAAATTACCTCATTGAATCAAGCAAAGACAAAGTTTGCTTGGCTGAGACTGCTCGCTTGAACGCCTCCGAGGACGGCTAAATTCTGGTCTAACGCGTTGATAATAGTGTTGCTGCCATCTTGCAGCAGAGTTAACTGGCTAAAGTCGAGACTGGTATTGGCAAAGCCAATCACATCTTGTTGTTCTATGGTAAAATCTGTAATGATATTCGCCTTGGCCGGTAAGTCAATTACATCGGTAACAATCCAGAATTGATCCATACCTGAACCACCTGTGATGACATTATTGCCACCACCATAACCACCAAAGAGGAGGTCATCTCCCGCTCCTGCAAGAATGCGGTTATTCGTGCCAGCGAACAGGAGGTCGTCGCCACTGCCCAAATCAATGCGGTTGCCCCCAGGGGCAAGACTTACATCAACAGTGTCATCACTGCTTCCAGTGAATAGGATTTGTTTGTCGCCGTCAAAGTTTGTCTCATCAGAAATAACCGAGTCAAAGACGTCATCACCAGGGGTGCCAGTAACCAGCTTAGGCTTTTTAGTAGTTGTATTGAGCAGCACCGAGACATTGCCATCCAGCTCGTTTGCCGTGACCAGGTCCGGCTTGGCATCGCTGTTGAAGTCCCCCACGGCTATAGAGGAAGGACGAACCCCGACTCCAAAGGTGGTTTGAGTCCCAAAGCCTCCGGAGCCATCCCCCAGCAGCACCGAGACAGTATTGTCATCAGCGTTTGCGGTGACTATGTCCGGTTTGGTGTCGCCGTTAAAGTCCCCCACGGTTATAGAGAACGGAGTTTTTCCAACCCCAAAGGTGGTTTGAGGTCCAAAGCCTCCAGAGCCATCTCCCAGCAGCACCGAGATAGTTTGATCGAAAGAGTTTGCCGTGGCCAGATCCAGCTTGTTATCGCCATTGAAGTCCTCTACGGCTACAGAAACAGGACCCTCCCCGACCGCAAAGGAGGTTTGAGTTCCAAAGCCTCCAGAGCCATCCCCCAGCAGCACTGAGACAGTATTAGCCAAAACTCTAGTCGTGACCAGATCCGGCTTGCCATCGCCATTGAAGTCCTCTACGGCTACAGCAGCAGGACCATCCCCGACCGCAAAGGTAGTTTGAGTTCCAAAACCTCCAGAGCCATCCCCCAGTAAGACCGAGATAGTATCAGCATTAAAATTCGTCGTGACCAGGTCTGGCTTGCCATTGCCATTGAAGTCCCCCACGGCTACAGCGAACGGAGCTTTGCCGACTGCAAAGGAGGTTTGAGTTCCAAAGCCTCCAGAGCCATCCCCCAGCAGCACTGAGACAGTGTCAGCATAAATGTTTGCCGTGACCAGGTCAGGCTTAGCATCGCCGTTAAAGTCCTCCACGGCTACAGCAAAAGGACCGAATCCGACCGCAAAAGAGGTTTGAGTCCCAAAGCCTCCAGAGCCATCCCCCAGCAGCACTGAGACGGAGTTATCAAAACCGTTGCCCGTGACCAGGTCCGGCTTGCCATCTCCGTTAAAGTCTTCCACGACTACAGCAGCAGACCCCCCCCTGGTCCCAAAGCTAACAGCCGGGGCAAAACTCAAGGCTAGGGTGGCTGGGTAAACAGCGAGGCTAGCGGTGCTGAAGGGAATGTTAGGAGAGAGGCAAGATGGGGAATTGGATGGATAATTGTAAGTTAACTCCCAACTGCCACCTAAGGAGGCATGACCGATCAGACTTGGCGAAGCAGCGATATTAGCAGCCGTTAGCTCGTGAAGTCGATGGAGGAAGGTTGTACTATGAGCCGCCACATTGCAGGCGTATAGGAGGATATCAGCCACCCCCCACTCCAGCATCTGCTGGCGGTATTGGTCTATATTCACCAGACTCAGCAGCGTCTTGCCTAGATAAAGGCAACCTGGAGCACCGTGGCAAACGATATGGAGGCTGGCATAGTTATCTCTCGCCAGTGCCTCAGTGATTTGCGCCACACCATCCAAGTTGGGGTCGAGGATAAGCAGTTGGGTGTCGCTGCGGACTCCTGCCGCCAGCATTCCGTACTCTTTCACTCTAGGATCGATAGCCACTAGCATTCGATTTACTTTTAACTTCTTACTGCTCTGAGTCAGCTGAGGCTTTAAAATTTGCTTTTCCATAGCACGATTTCCCAATTCAATCTACAGCTCCTATCGACGACGACAGAATTTATATGCCAAAAATGTGGATGATCTTAAAAAGAGCAATAACCGTACAGCGATTAGTCCATAATTAGGTCAGACCACACTGGAGTCTGGACAAAGGGACGAAACCAGCTATGATGATGGGGCTATCCCCCAGACCCATCTCAATGGAAGAATTACTGACTTGGCATGGGTTTGTAGCAACAAAATATGAGTAGTATTAACAACTTTTTATTTGTCGCTGATGAAGAAAGCCCACGAGCCTTCCTCCGACGTCAAAGGGATAGATGTTCCTGATATCACTATTGGCTGCCAACTTTACAAAGATATTCTGGAAGTTGACTTTCCCACGACCATAGGCTAGGAAGATTTACTAGAACAGACATCGGAACAAGGACACTGACTAACCTCTCTCACCAGGTCATCAATGCTCTTACTTGACGTCTCCCCAGTCTAAAGACGCGGGGATTCTTGGTTCACCGGCATTCCTTAAAACTAGTTCGATTGTCTGAATACGAGGGATTACAACTAGAACAAGAGACAACTAAATAAGGGATTCCAATGGCTGATCTGATGAGAAAAATGATTAGAAAGTTACCTAAGCCTATTGTCACGACGGATTAAAATCCGCTACGCCTACATCCCCCTATTTAAATAAGGGGGTCTTGGCTTTAATTCTGATAACATCCCAGGCGAAAGAGTACACAAACTTGGCAAGGCATTGGCTTTACTGGAAAAAGCTGAGGTGCTAGGCTACGACTAACGCTTGCTGAAGGCTTTGTCCAGGCAGCAATCGATCTGACCAAGGAAGCTAACTCAAAAGGACGAAAGCTCTATGTCCTAATAATTAGGTAGTAGCAATTGGCTTTCTAGTCTCGATCACTACGCCGAATAAATTATTAAGATAGTCTACAGGTAAAGGAGAAGAGGCTATAGAAGATGAGGGTCACTAGGACGATGGCATATAAATGAGTCTCTAGTGCACTCATGTATTTTTAGCTCAAGTCCTCCTCCCCTTTCCTCTTTTCTTACTAACTTCTCTTACTAACTTCACCTCCTCCCCTTCTCACTGGGGAATCAAGGCTTATAGGTAAAGGTAAGAAAGTACGGGCAGTACTAAGAATCTGCAACTATGCATCTATCTAGAAGCCTTGCGCAGCTATCCAGGAGACGTACAGTTGTTGACCCCAACCGCCGCTAGCATCTTCCCGCTGTACCCTTACACGAGCACCAAATCGGTCTTTTTCCAGAATCGTTACTGAGAAAGCATCCTGCCACCACAATTGACGAGGGGTTTGGAATTCAGCAGTAAGTACTAAAGATGGCTCAGATTGAAAATCGGGGTAGTTAACGAAGACATCTTTTCGTCGAGTACCACTGGAACCTACAAAAGTCCTACCATTTTCAATTTGGGCTCCTCCACTATAAGAAGCAGCCGTTTCTTTATTTAAATCTGTAACCAGATTAAGATCTACCAGGTCATTTGACGCATTTTTTTCTTTCAACATATCTCCACCTCTTGAACTTGTTACACATTCATTTCATTTCAATGTCTGACTCTGGGGACTCGAAAAATCATTGAAAATACATTCAAGGGCCTTACCATCATAATATCCAAATTTTTGTTTATATATTCTTTGTCCTCAATTTTTCAGGGCAATCGCACACACTTGTTAAAGATATGCAATAAATCTATAAAATATCTAAGAGGATGTACGAAAAGTTAAAAAAGTTACGCTAATCACCTGACCATAATCCTCAGTTTTATAAGCACGGAAAGCCTGCTCAACTTCAGCTAATTTGCGTATTTGAGTTCCTCTTAAAGCTGTCATCCAATCGAGTTCTTGTGCAGCTGCAAACTCTTGATTGATGAGGGTTTGAGTAATCAGACCTCGGTCCCCTACCCACACCACTCTTTTAATTCCAAAGCGAGAACGTACTTTCTCTATTTGTATTCCTAATGTTGCCGTATCGTTGGTATTTCAAATTCTGGGAGCTTTAGTCTAGCCTTGGATTTCCTAGACAAAACTAGACTAACCTTGTCAAAATGTCTAGCTTTTGGGCATCTTTCTTTTAAGGCTTCTGATCAACTCTCTAATGACATCGGTTTGAGTTCTGTCTGTCAATAAACAATACTGGTCTAATAATTCCTTTTCTTTCGCTTCTAGCCTAATGCTAATTTGTATTTTTGCCATTGATATTGGTAGCAATATGATATACAATGCCAGTATGTCATATTTAGCTTACAAGACCAAACTCCAACTCAATAACCAGCAAAAAACAAAGATGCGTCAATGTGCTGGTTATGGACGATGGGTATGGAATTGGGCTTTAGATTTTAAGCAAAAAGCTTATAAAGAAGGAATTAAGTTAAATAAGTCTCAGCTAAGAAAGTACTACACAAATCACGTCAAACCAGATTATTCTTGGCAGTCCCAACTTAGCTCTAAAATCTATCAATATGTATTCATCAATTTAGATGAGGCGTACAAAAGATTTTTCAAAGGTTTGGGTCAATATCCCAGGTTCAAAAAGAAAGGGAAATCGAGTAATAGCTTCACCTTGGATGCTAGTGGTAAACCAATTATTATTGGTGGGAAAAGGCATAAGCTGCCTTTCTTTGGCTCTTTAAGAACTCATGAAAAGCTACCTATATGTTCGAGTAAGAAAATTACTTTTTCAGAACAAGCAGGTGATTGGTATATTTCGTTCTTTGTAGAGGTAAATTTTCTACCGACAGAGAAAACTAGACACAAAGTAGGCGTGGATTTGGGTGTATCCAAGCTAGCCACTCTAAGCTCTGGAGTAGTGTTTGAGAATCCCAAAGCTTATACCAAAGCAGTAGCGCGGCTAGCTCGTTTGCAGCGAGATCTAAGCAGAAAAGTATTTCAATCTTCTAATTGGTACAAAGCTAAGTTAAGGGTGCAAAAAGCACATCGCAAAGTTGCCGATATCAGGTCTAATACTGTTCATCATCTAACCAATTATCTAGCTAAAAACCACAGCGAAATAATCATTGAAGACTTGAACGTTAAAGGACTAATTAAAAATCGACACCTGAGCAAAGCTCTGTCTGATGCTGCCTTTGGCATGATTAGAACCCAAGTTGAATATAAAAGTTTACGAAGCGGTTCAACCTTGATTTTGGCTGATAGGTTTTTTCCCAGCAGTCAACTTTGCAGCAATTGTGGTCATCGTCAAAAAATGCCCTTATCGGTAAGGGTTTATGATTGTCCTAGTTGCCTTATCAAATTAGAGCGGGATTTTAACGCCAGCGTCAATCTCGAAAATTATACGGGCGACACAAGGGTTCGAGGTCTACTCGAACCACGCGCCCTTACAAATATAGCGGTTGGCTTGACCGCTTTAAGATCTGTGGATGGGGTGCTGCCGACAGTCCCGTGCGAAGCAGATAGTAAACGCCAATCTAGTTTGTCTAGTTTTGGGTAGGTTTTATAAAGCAGTTCTAGTTTATTGAGAGTTCCCAAAACGGCAGCGACATGACCGTGAGGAAGACTACGTGTAATTTGGAAAGCCTCACCATAGTTCTCAACAGCCACCCCTCCTTTGAGGACAATACGTAGATTATCTATGACTTCATCTGGCAGTTTAGATAGATTAGCTACGGTTCAGTGACGAACTTTATTTCCTTCACGATAAGACTCGCGCAGGAAGACGGCAGGGGGAGAATTTCTGTTGGGAACACGCTCTATATACATGACTACATAATATAATAGCCGAAATTACCTCCCCAGAAATCTTAAGAAAATCTAGAAATACATGGGTACAAAAGTCCTAGGTTAGACGACCATATCCCTGACGAGGAGAGCCTTTCCAGTGAATGATAGCTGGCAGGGGGGCTTCGTTGAGTCGGTCAATCAGTTGCCCAGAAGCTCTCACCTGACGGGCATGGAATCCTAACTCATCTGCACCCCTACTTAAACCTAACAGAGTAGTACCCCTTGCCCCAGTACCGACGGCTTCGCGGACGCGAGACAGGGTAAAGG
>JASJDX010000090.1 GCA_030064975.1 Pleurocapsa sp. MO_192.B19 | reverse complement strand
GCACAATCTATTATTTTATTTCGTTATAATCGTCAATGATGCTAACTTGATTGATAGTTATTAAAATTAATTAATAATGATCAAAATCTTATTTTCTTTTGGTATTGTTCTGTGTGTTGCGGGAATAGTTGCAGGAATTATTACATCTAGTTGGTCAACAGCCCCAATCATACTTTTGGTCCTTGGTTTAGGGGTATTTATTTTTAGTTTATGGCTCTGGGGAAACCAGCATAAATTTTGGCGTAAACGCTCAACTAAAGTAGGAACAAATGCGATAGTCAGCACAACAATATTTTTAGTTATACTGGGTTTAGTTAATTTTTTAGCGATTCGCTACGGAATCCGTTGGGACTTAACAGAAAATCAGCTATTTACTCTTTCTGCTCAATCCCAGAAAGTTGTCCAAAATTTAGAACAGCCTTTAAAAGTATTAGTATTTGACCGTGATATTAATCCCGATCAAGAAAAACTATTAGAAAATTACCGTCGTCAAAGCGAAGAATTTCAATTTCAGTTGATTAATCCCGAACAAAAAATAGGAATTGCTCAACAGTTTGGAGTGCAATCTTTAGGGGAAATATATTTACAATATGGTGAGAAAAAGCAAAAATTAAATACTAATCTAAATACTAATAATGCTGGTATTGGTAACCTTGTAACTGAAAGTCAATTGACCAATGGTATCGAAAAAATACAACGCGATCGCACTACTAATATTTATTTATTACAAGGACATGGAGAAGCACCTTTAGAATTAGTCGAAGGTGGCTTAATTCAAGTAACACAAACTCTTAGTGATAAAGGTAATACTGTCCAAGAATTAAACTTAGCCAGTAGTGGTACAATTCCCGATAATGCAGATTTAATTATTATTGCAGGTGCTACCCGAAAGCTCTTAGCGGCTGAAGTTTCAAGTCTACAAAAGTATCTGGCCACTGGAGGTAATTTATTACTGTTACTTTCACCCAATACTGACATTGGTATCACCCCTTTATTGCAGGAATGGGGTATAGAATTAGACGATCGCCTAATTGTCGATGGCTCAGGAGCAGGTAGTGTCATGGGGTTTGGCCCTGCGGTGACAATAGTTAATAACTATGGCGACCATCCTATTACTGCCAGTTTTCGCAATGGCATTTCAGTGTTTCCTGAATCTCGTCCTCTAAAAGCGATCGCCAAAACAGGTATCGAGAGTACCCCTTTAGCAATTACCGACAAACAGACTTGGGCAGAAAACGATCTTGCCAGTGAAGAAATTACCTTTGATTCTGCTCAAGATCTATCTGGTCCATTAAATATTGCGATCGCTCTTAGCCGTAGTCAACCCCAAGCATCTCGTCTAGTTGTCTTTGGTAGTTCTACTTTTGCCACTAATGGCTGGTTTGAACAGCAGTTAAATGGGGATATTTTGCTCAATTCTGTAAGTTGGCTCATTGGCGAAGATCGAGAAACTCTCTCTATTCGACCCAAAGAAGCCGCTAATCGTCGTATTAATCTTAGTTCTGCACAAGCAGGAATTATTAGCTGGTTAGCTTTGCGAATTATGCCTCTTTTAGCTTTAATAATTAGTGCTATCCTCTGGTGGCACAGAAGATAAACTATGTGAGTTCGGAGTTCGGAGTATGCCCTACGGGCACGCTGAGTCTAACGACTTGCTCCGCAACCGCGAACGGAGTACTCGCTGCGCGAGAAGCTCCGCTACGGAGTTCGGAGTTCGGAATTCGGAGTATTCGCTATTTCCTTCGGAAACGCTACGCGAACGCGAAAAGCTACGCAACGGAGTTCGGAGTTCAGAGTATTCGCTATGTCCTTCGGACAACGGGGCTTATAAAGTGCGCCCGCAGATGACGCACACAGCCCCTCAGCTACGCGAACGCGAAAAGCTACGCAACGGAGTTATGATTTTTTCCTTGAACTATGGGAGATAAACAACGAGATAATCAGTAATTCAGGCATCTATAAAACTGATAAATTCTGCTCAATTCCAAAGTTTTTAGCTTTATCGAAGTCAGGTTAAACTAATCCTTGATTTTTGATTCTTTAGTCGACAAGAGTAGTACAATAATATTAAATATTGCAAGTTAAATATTTTTCTCAAAATGGCAAAAACCCCAGCAGTTTCTCATTTTGTTGCAGTCAGCGATCTCTCTAAACCAGCAGCAGAGCAAGAAGGAATATTAGTCGAAGTGCCAGGAACAGCAGGAGATACCAAGAAAAATCGTGCCAAAGCTTTAGATATTGTGCAAGAAATGTGGGAAAAAGAAGAAATTGATGTCAATCGTTTTCCCGATGGTCTTACCCAAGATCATATTTTTTATGTACCCTCAAATAGTCCTCAAGTTAAATCTTCAAGCAACGTGTCAGATAGCCAAGAATTGCTACCCATTATCCAGGGAGCGCAAGAAATTATTCAATTAACCAAGCTGCAACTTGAAGTTCAAGAAGCATCAGAACAAGCAGCCCAATATGTACCGATTATCAAAGTGATCCTAGAGAGATCGCGTCCCCTAACCTCCGAAGAAAAGGATTTAGCCAAGGATAAGAAATATGGTAAAACCATCGAAAAACTAGGTTCAGTAGTGGCAACCCAAGAAGAATATCAAGAGACTTGTTCTGGTTATGGAGATTTGGTACTAAATGCGATCGCCTGGCAACTTAACCAGGGCATCGACTCCCAAGCAGAAAAGAAAGATAAAAACTAGTACTGCTGGGCTTAAGTAAAAAGTAAAAAGTAGGAAGTAGCAAGTAAGGTAGGGGTGAATGGTCGGGTCATTCATCCGTACAAGAGTAGCAAGTAGTAAGCTTAAACGGTAATTCTTTCCGATGGTAAAAGTTATTCAACAGACAGCATCAATGCAAACTCGGGACGGAATACGGTTAGATGCAGATATTTATCGCCCTGATACCACAGAAAAGTTACCTATCTTGCTCATGCGTCAACCCTACGGCAGAGCGATCGCTTCAACAGTAGTTTATGCTCATCCTCGTTGGTATGCAGTCCAGGGTTATATTGTTGTAATTCAAGATGTGCGGGGTAGAGGAACATCTGAGGGCAAGTTTGATTTATTTACCTATGAAGTAGCAGATGGTCTAGACACAATCAACTGGGTGTCTCAATTACCCGAAAGTACGGGAGAAGTTGGGATGTATGGCTTTTCCTATCAGGGAATGACTCAGTTATATACTGCGGTACACCAGCACCAGGCTTTAAAGGCGATCGCTCCTGCGATGGTAGCCTACGATCTCTATAGCGATTGGGCTTACGAAAACAGTGCTTTTTGTTTATATGCTAATTTAGCCTGGGCAATTCAATTAGCGGGAGAAACTGCCCGTTTACAAGGAAATGAGGCAGCTTATCTAAGGCTCTATAATGCTGCGCGTAATTTACCTCTTAACGATCCTCTTCCCGCTAATCCTGAAATTATGCGAGAGTTAGCCCCAGACTCCTTTTATCATAAGTGGTTAAATAATCCTGAGCCCACAGCGGAATATTGGCAAAAGCGATCGCCAAAGTATCTTTTAGGCAACATAGATATTCCCATGTTGCACGTTGGCGGCTGGTTCGATCCCTATCTACGGGGTACATTAAATTTATATCGAGCAATGGCAGCCAGAAGTAAGCAAGCACAACATCTTCTAGTTGGTGCGTGGGCACATCTTCCTTGGGGGAGAAAATTGGGGACAGTTGATTATGGTATAGAAGCACAAAACCCGATTGATGAAATTCAGATACGCTGGTTCGATCATTTCCTGAAGGGCAAAGACACAGGATTACTAAATGAACCACCAATTTGTTTGTTTGAAATGGGTAGTAACCAATGGCGGGAATTCGATCTCTTTCCTAATCGGACTCAAATTTATTATCTAGCTAGCGATGGTTTAGCTAGTATCCGTGAAGATAGCGGAATGCTTTGGGAATACGATCAAGAAGAAGAAATAGAATCTATCTCTTCCAAAAACTTATTAGCAACTGATTTGACCCAAGAAATCGCTGAATTTGAGCATAATAGCGATATTATAGTCCACGATCCCTGGCGACCAGTATCCGCTTTAGGGGGACACGCGACCTATCCTGGTGGTTCATTTGACCGTTCTGCCTTAGATTGTCGCTCTGATATTCTGACTTATACCTCTGCCCCTTTAGCATCAGCCTTACACATCACAGGAGAAATAACTGTAGAAGTTTACTGCACTGCGGATAGACCTAGTTTTGACTTGTGTGCAGTCTTGTCTGAAGTGCATCCCGACGGCAAAGCCTTTAATTTTACTCAAGGATATATCCGTTTACCTTTCGTTAAACAGAGTGGTCAAGAGCAAAATCCCACATCAGTCAAAATTCCTTTACAAGCAACCTGTATGTACATCACTGAGGGTAATAGTTTGCGTCTTAGTCTCAGTGCAGCTTATTTTCCTGCTTATCCTGTTAATGCTGGTACTGGTAAGTTGCCTAACGAGACTAGGTTAATCGAAATGGAAATCATTACTTTATCGATTCATTCAGGTGCAGATTATCCATCCCAAATCCAGTTAGGGGTTACGTGAAACAAAAAGTCTATTTAAATGGACTTAACTTTTTAGCCAAGAAATTGATTTTTTGGTTCATTATGTCCAGAATCAAATAGCTCTGGCTTTTATTATCTCAGACAGTGTTCTCCAATTAACTGTTTTAACTGTCGCGGTGACTGAACGTGATACACCCACTTTGTATTTTGATACGAATAAATAAGCTCGATCAGCTTTGGTTTTAACTGTGTGTGAATCTGCCAAATCATTTTGAACAACTTACCTGTCATCGGTAACATGGGACATCCCTCTACAAAGTCTGGACGAGGACGAAATAAACACATGAACTGTCGTTTTGCTGCCCACCAATAATGAAGCCACAAAGCATGATCCACTAAAATAATCGTGTCTGCCGCTGCACATCGTCGCTCAATTGATTCCCACGATGCAAACCCATCAATAATCCAGACATCTTGCGCAATCAAGTTGTCGTGCTGACGATCAAATTCTGCCTTCGGAGTTGCTATCCATCCTGGATTCCATTGCAAAATATCAAGATGATAAAGAGGTAAGTTTTTAGCTTGGCTTAACTTTTTGGCGAGAATAGATTTGCCCCCTCCCGCGTTGCCGATAATTACAATCCGTTCACCCACACGTTGTTCCTCTAAGTTTTTAGATAAGTTTTTAGACTTATTCTTACAGTTTACCTAGCTTGGTAAATCCTCAGTGCCTAAATCTTTGGTGATTTAAGCATTCCCCAAAGTAAAAGAAACCAAGGTACTTTAACATCGGGTATCAGTCTCGCATATTTTCTGAGACCAGGAGCAGTAAAAGGCAACAAAAAGCGTAAGGAGCGCAAAGAAACGGGAAGATTACCATCTCGATCGACTAGTTTATACTTCTGGGCAAGTTCGGCAACAATTTTTACTTTACCCGTATGTTTCATAATATCTGATTCTGCTGCTAAAGCGGCGATCGCTCTTCCTGTTAGTAAAGGTGTTTCCCAATTATAACCATCGCCAAAAGTCGCCTGGGAAGCTTCTTCATCCATTTCTGCTGCAAAGTTGGATATATGCTCTGTCCCCACAATTCCTGGCCAAATAGCCACAGAAGCAATATTAGCTGGTTTTAATTCTACTGCCATATCCGCTGCCAGGCGATCGCAAGCTGATTTTCCTGCACCATAAGCCGCACCGAATATATAAGACATTCCCCCCCAAGAAGATATAGTACAAATAAGTCCTTGAGAACTCTGGCTCATGATCCGCGAGGCGTAAACACTGCTGACATAATGACTACGTAGACCAACATTATTTACCGCATCCCAAAGACTAGGATCGTGATGCCAAAATGGTTTTCCATAAGCATCTCTCAGTACCTTTACTCCCGCAAAAACATTATTGACTAGTAAATCTAATTGTCCTTGTTCTGCTTGAATACGCTCAAATAGCAAACGCACTTGCTCATCGTCACTATGATCTACTTTAACTGGAATACAAATCCCTCCTGCTGTTTCTACCGCTAATTGAGTTTCTTGTAGAGTTCCCGAAATATCCTCCCCCGCAGTAGATTTGTCCCAACTACGACCAGTAATATAGACAGTTGCACCAGCTTCACCTAAACCAATGGCAATACCTTTTCCTAGTCCTCTTGTCGCCCCTGTAACTAAGGCGACTTTACCTTCAAGATCTTTCATTGACTATGATGACCCAATTTAAATTAATTAATTATCTCAAACAACGACTAAGAACTAAAAACTTAATAACCAAATGTCTCAAATTAACTTCATGATTATCTGGCAATTATGGCGGTTTATTCCCTTGTTATTGACTGGCTTAGGATTTTTTCTCAGTTTATGGATTATAGTTCCTGCCCCTACTTTTTCCCTATTGTTTTTTGGCGTAGGTGTTCCAGAACTTAGCCCTTGGGTAGCTGTGTTAAATGCGATCGCCTTAATCTTAATCCTGGTTCAATTTCATCCCAGCTATTTATATACTTTAGCTTTAGCAGTAACTGCGCTGGCTCTTTTTCTTAGTCTTTTACCCTTAATTCAGTTTCCCTCTACCAATGCTCGATTTCAATGGGAAATGGAAACTAAACTAGGCAAAGACTATCTTCAACAAATTCCTCCTGCTTTAATAGCTCAAATGCGTCCTCAACCTCTGGTGTTAGCAGATGTATTTCGCGGCATTGCTCCTAAAGAAGTGCGAATTAAGCGCGATCTTCAGTTTGCCAGTCCTGATGGTCAAAAATTAAAGCTCAATGTCTATCTACCATTAAATTCAGGCAAATATCCTACCCTGATTGTAATCTATGGAGGGGCTTGGAAACGGGGAAATCCCAGTGATTACGAAAACTTTAGTCGCTATATTGCTGCTCAAGGATATTCTGTAATTGCGATCGATTATCGTCATGCTCCTCAGTATCAGTTTCCGACTCAGCTAGAAGATGTCCAGGCAGCCTTAAACTATATTAGCGATCGCGCTGAAGAGTTAGAGGTAGATCTACAAAGGGTTGCATTGCTCGGGCGATCGTCAGGCTCGCAACTAGCTAGTATTATCACTTATCAAAATCAGTCTGCGATTAAGATTCAAGCCATTATCAACTATTATGGTCCTGTAAATTTAGTCAATGGATATCGTAATCCACCATCTCCCAACCCAATTAATACCCGTCAAGTCCTTGAAGATTTTTTAGGTGGCACTCCTGAAACTAAACTAGAACTCTATCAACAAGCTTCCCCAATTAGTTACGTCAAGACCAATCTACCTCCATCTCTACTGATTTATGCTCACAGAGATCATTTAGTACAGGCTAGGTATGGCAAAGCTCTTTACGACCAGTTGCAGAATACTAATAATTGCGCTGCTTTTTTAGAAATTCCTTGGGCTGAACACGCTTTTGATATTGTTTTTTCTGGGGTGAGTAATCAGCTTGCCTTATATTACACCGAAAGGTTTTTGGCATCGGTCTTATATGGAAACCAGTTAGCCAACAATTAAAAAAGTTTTTAGTCTTTAGTCTTTGGTCTTTAGTCTGAGGGATGCAAGTAATTCGTCTTTAGTACTAAAAACCAACAACTAATAACTAATAACTAATAACTAATTGTTGTAAATTAGGGCTATCCATCCCCACCTTAAGAAGGATGGGGAATTCCGCCCCTTTTGTTAACAATCCAGAATACAAAATTAAAATTTTCTTTAAAGATCGCCACCGCGTAACGCTAGCAAAAATATCACCACAGGGCCAGAAATCATAATCAAAGCCACACAAAGCAATTGAAAAATTACGTTGAAGTCAATATTGCCAAAAGCACTTGTTATAAAATCCATGTCTTCTCCTAGAGTTTACCAAAACCAAATCTATAAATATGGCTAAATATTAAAAGCCACGATCTATAATACCTGGGAATTATCTGCTATCTCTCAGCAAAGATACAAAAATATATAAACTTTTGTTGAGTTATATAAATAAGTTTTAAATTAGCATTACAGCTACGTCAGTTACGATCTGATATTTAAGCCATTAGACAAAATAATCTATAACTAATCTATAACTAAATGATCTATCATTTTGTGTCAGGTTTGTAAGCAGCCCCCAAATATAATTCTCCTACTTTAGGATCGTCTAATAAAGCTTTTCCCGTTCCCTCAAAGCGATCTTTACCATTTTCTAGAACATATCCCCGATCTGCCATAGCTAGAGCTTTTTTAGCATTTTGCTCTACTAGAACAATTGCTGTTCCTGTCTGATTGATCGCTTTTACCTGTTCCAATACAGAAGTAACTAAAATTGGAGACAAGGCGGCTGACGGTTCATCCAACAGCAGTAAATCTGGTTCTAGCATCAAAGCTTTCCCCATAGCTAACATTTGTCGTTCTCCCCCAGATAAAGTCCCTGCTTTTTGGCGACGACGAGAACCTAGTCTAGGAAACATAGTATATATAGTATTTTTTAGCGATTTTAATGAGCCACTGCGAATAAACGCGCCCATTTCGAGATTTTCCTCTACAGATAGGGAGGCAAATACATTGGTTATTTGAGGAACATAACACATCCCTTGTCGCACAATTTTGTTGGATTTGAGTCCTGCAATATTTTTTCCCTTAAAAATAATCTGTCCCTGTTCAGGAGTTAGCAAGCCAAAAATAGTTTTTGCTAAGGTGGATTTTCCTGCACCATTGGGCCCTATTACTGCTACTAATTCTCCAGAAGCAATCCTAAAATTAATTCCCTGTAGTATATTGAGATCCTTTACGTAGCCCGCATGGACATTTTTAACTTCTAAGAGATTTGTTGTCATAAGTTTTATTAGGCAAAAATATAGAATTGAATCCAGCTATTTTGAGCGCAATTTATCCACCCAGCCTAATAAATATAAAAAAATATAACTATTCTGTAAACTTAATATTTGGCTAGCTTAAAGATTTGATTTTACAAAGTAAATTGTTTATACTACTACTAATACTGCGTAGCAGTCAAAACCCTTGCTGGATATTGGCTGCGTATCTTAAACAACAATTTTATTTTAATTAATTTAGGTATCTAATTAATTAAAAGTAAAATTGCTTATGTTTTAAGATAATGACGTATATATAAACTAAAGAGATCAGCGTTTAAAAAACGGCTGGTTGGTTTTTGCATTAGGTAGATCTATTCTAGAAAATCATGAAAACTAAATATTTATCAGCACTGATAGTAACAGGAGCTATTACCTTAGCAAGCTCTCCTGCGATGGCAGATTCTGCCGATTCTCCTCAAGTTAACTTTTCTTGCGAAGTAACTGAAGGAGTCCCTACCACAGTGGCACAACCTATAGGAAGCGAAGAAAAACTAACCATTTTCCATTGGAAAGATGATGCGCTGTCGTTCAAACCATCTTCAAGCCCTCAACAAATGTGTGATAGTGTTGCTACTAAGTTAGAAGACTATTCTGCTGGAGGTTACGACTTATCCACAATTAGCTTTATAGGTACTGAAGAAGGTGGAGTGCCAATGATTTGCGCCAATACAGGAGGAGGTCCAAGCTGTAGCAAAGTTTTATTGACGTTGGGTCGAATTGAACAGCCTGCAATTGTAGCCGATAATGTAGTCAAAGCTATTCTTGACGAGAGATTACAACAACATAGAGTGGTCTATCAAGATCGAGGAGTGCAATCAACTCGCTATCAAGTGAACATTTGGGATATGTTCGGATTAAACACTAAATTCTTTGGCAAGTAATGCTTATAAAGCAAATTTAACTGCGAAGATCACTACCTAGATTGACCTCAAGTTGTACTTACTGCTTCAACTTCTCCTCTACTTTTTCTAAGAGTGTAAGTGTAGGAGGATACTTATCGTTCAAATTCTTGGATTCTTCGCAGTTAGCTTTGGCATCTTGATACTGTTCCAGTTCATACAGGATTTGGCACATTTGAGTCCATGCGAAGAAGTAGTCTGGCTTAAGTCTTAGCACTTGCCTAGTAGCATCGATTGCCTCTCTGGGATAACCTAGTTTTAATAAGACTTCTCCTTTATTCAACCATCCACGATAGTAATTAGGATCGACTGCGAGCGCCTGATTATATTCTTGTAATGCTCTTTCATATTGATGGAGATCAGATCGCGCTAATCCTTTACAGTTCCAAGCTTCTACAAAGTCAGGGGCAACCTTTGTAGCTCGATCACAAGAAGAAAATTTTTCTAAGTGTTTACCTAGCTTGCCTTGAGCATATCCTTTGTTGGTCCAAGCCTGAGCAAAGTCACCACGGTTTCTCACTGCTTTCTCAAAAGATGATATTGCCTGTTCATATTCGTTTGCTTCAATCAGGGCATTTCCTTCGTTGTAATATTTTAAGGCTTGTAAAGCTCTCCAAACTTTAGGAGCAAGAAAAAGTAACCCAAAAGTCAAAGGTAGTACAATAAATAATAATAGTCGCTTAGAGCCTGAAGACTTAGCAGGTGTAGCTACAGGAATTTTGTCTATTCCTGGTGGAGGTAATACTTTTGGTTTGAGATCTTCTAAAGCTTCGTTGGCATTTTTATAACGCTGTAGAAAATCATTGCGCACCATTTTATCGAGAATACGAGCTAATTCTTCACTACATTCAGGTGCGCGATCGCGCCATCTAATTTCTCCTGTATCGCGATCGCGAGGCAATTGGTCAGGATGAAACCCAGTAATGGCTTGGATAGCAGTTACGCCCAAAGCATAAATATCGCTATTAAAACGTGGATCGCCTCTTTGCTGCTCACTTGCCATATAGCCAGGAGTGCCAATGGCTACAGTCAAAACATTTCCCTGACCTTCAGTGAGAGTCATATTGGTGATTTCTTTAACCGCCCCAAAATCAATTAAAAAAATCTTGCCATCAGCAGTGCGGCGAATCAAATTAGAAGGTTTGATGTCACGATGAATGACATTATTTTGATGAACAAAAGCTAAAATTTCTAGTACTTCGATTAAAAAATCTCGTACTCGTGATTCTTCCCAGCGATTATCAGGAACAATTTCTGTCTGACTAAGATCTTTACCCTCAATATATTCTTGTACCAAATAAAATTCTTCATTTACTTCTAAGTGAGCCAATAGACGAGGAATTTGTCGATGGTCGTTCAACTTATAAAGCACTTTGGCTTCACTATCAAATAATCTTCTAGCAGTTTCTAGAACAAAATCTTCGTTAGATTGAGGCTGTAGTTTTTTTACCACACAACGGGGGGGAGGATCTCCAGGAAGATGAGTATCCTCTGCTACATAAGTTTCACAAAAGCCTGTGGTTCTCAGACAATCGATAACTCGGTAGCGTCCTCCTATTAGCTCATCAGACATAAGGTTTAAGAATTGAATAAGTTAACTGAGCGAAGAAACTAGAAATTACCAACTATTAAAACAATTAATTGGTAATATCATTGGTAAGCGATATAAAAGACTATATCAAAGGATTTTTCGGAAAACATATTAATACTTAAATCTGTTAATCTAAGATAACTTTGTAACCTGGTAAATACCATAACTTTAGACTAATTTAGAAATGGAATATTAACCAGATTACATCCTCTAAGCTATTTCAAGCGAAGTGTTTGATAATTGCTTGAGCAAACTCCGAGCATTTGAGAGGAGGAACTACGGGAGGATTCATTAGTCTGGCTAGATCATAGGTTACTTCGCGATTAGAGATCGCTTTAGCCAACCCAGCTTGAATCAAATCAGCCGCTTCCTGCCATCCCATAAACTCTAACATCATTACTCCAGAAAGAATAACCGAGCCAGGATTGATCCGATCTAGTCCAGCGTGTTTCGGCGCTGTACCGTGGGTGGCTTCAAATATAGCGCAAGTATCGCCAATATTTGCCCCAGGACTCATGCCTAAACCACCTACAATGGCTGCTGCGGCATCAGAAATATAATCGCCATTAAGATTCATCGTAGCGAGAATTGAATATTCGTCGGGACGAGTTTGAATTTGTTGAAAGATACTATCGGCAATGCGATCATTGACCATCACTTTATTTTTCCATTTACCATTACCGTGAGTTGACCAAATATCCTCTAAGACTGCTTTTACCTCTTGACAAATTTGTTGCTGCTTTTCAGGAGTCAGAGCATCATACCCAGGTTCTAGCTGACGGGCATTATCTTCTACGCTAAGTTCAGCATTGGCTTCCTTATTACTTAAGATCCAAGATTCTCTTTCGGTAATACACTCGGCACGAAATTCTGTGGTAGCTAATTCATAACCCCAATCTCGAAAAGCACCTTCGGTATATTTCATAATGTTACCCTTGTGTACTAAGGTAACCTGCTGTTTTGCGGCTGGCAGTTTTAGAGCGTGTTGAATAGCTCTCTTGATCAAGCGTTGTGAACCAGTTTTACTAATGGGCTTAATACCAATTCCTGAATCTAAAGGAATTTGTTTTTTACCGTGTTCAGGAGTATTAGGAATAAACTCATTATTGAGTAAATCAATTAACTTACTGCCAATTTCGTCTCCCTGTTTCCATTCAATGCCCAAATAAATATCTTCAGTATTCTCACGATAAACAATAACTTCCAGCTTTTCAGGATATTTGTGGGGAGATGGTGTTCCTTGATAATAACGACAAGGACGTACACAAGAATAAAGTTGAAATATTTGGCGCAAAGCCACATTCAAGGAGCGAATTCCTCCACCTATAGGAGTAGTCAAAGGTCCTTTGATTGCCACTCCATATTCTTTAATAGCATCTAGGGTATCTTGTGGCAGATACTGATAAGTACCATATTTGTCACAAGCTTCATCTCCTGCATATACTTTGAACCAATGAATTTTACGTTGTTCGCCATAGGCAGCTTTTACAGCAGCATTAATGACGGTTTCGGTGGCTGGCCAAATATCGACTCCAGTACCATCTCCACGAATAAAAGGAATAATTGGTTCATCGGGAACAATTGGCTTACCATCTTGAAAAGTTATTTTAGAACCGCTGCTTGGTGGGGTTAGTTTCTCGTACATAAAATTTTGGTCAAGAAAAAATTGAATATAGCTACAGTACAATTAAATCGCCTTGACTTGACAGTAACAAAAGTATCTATTTTGTATCCTATTGAAAATAACCATAAAATAAAAAAGTTACCTTTAATAATCTTTAAAATTTGTGTATGGTAGCAGAATATAGATAAAAGCATAGGAGTTTCGCATTGACAGGAAATTAAAACTATGCATTTATCTAATCAGCTATCCTTTAATGGAAAATCTGGTATTAATTCGGGATTGAGCGACCGACATAGCGACCGCTTATATTTTGAAACAACGTAAATTCGTTATTAAGCATTAGTAATTTTGTACGGTGCGAAACTCCTAAAGCAGTAGTAATTCGATAGATATAAACTATATAACTTAACTTTTTCCAGGAAAAATCTAAAATATGAAGAAAATATTAGTAGTGGACGACGATCTGATTTTGCGAAAAGTACTGCAAAATTCTCTAGAACAAAAAGGATATCAGGTGATTTCTGTTAGTTCGGGCAAAGAGGCCTTAGTCAAATTTAATCAGGATGTACCAGACATTATTGTGTCCGATGTTTCTATGCCAGAAATGAATGGCTTTGAGTTTTGTCGTCAATTGCGATCGCAACCTTCAGGAAAACTGATTCCCTTTATTTTTCTTTCAGCTAAAACTGAACTTGATTATCGTATTCAGGGACATTCTATCGGTGCAGATAGTTATCTAGCCAAACCTTTTGAAATGAAGGAGTTACTAGCCAATATTGAGGCTTTGATCGAGCGTTCTCGTCGAGTCCATGCAGAAATAGTTCATCTAATTGAACAACTGGTAAACTCCCAATCTGCCAATATTATGACCAATGTACAACGTAACTTAGAGCAACAAGATAACAACTTCGAGAGCAAGCCAAATACAGAGCAGTCATCGCCACCAGAACCTTTGCCTCTAACTCCAGCAGAAGAAAGAGTCTTTTGGGAAACTATTCAGGGATTTACCAATAAGCAGATTAGTGAACGTCTATTTATTAGTCCTCGAACGGTTCAAACTCATCTAAGTAATATCTTAAATAAACTTAATCTAAGCAATCGGACTCAGTTAGTTCGCTTCGCCTATGAACAAGGTTATGAAAAAGTAGAATCTAGATAATTGCTGAATAATTTAGCTACAAATTGAAAAAAATAAAAAATATTTATTTAACAGTAGTTTTAGACTTTGGCTACAGCCAAAGCATGATAATATTTGCTTAATAACAACTGAGTACAAACACTCAGCAATAAACCAAACAACTATTTGTAAAAGGCTTACTCTGCACCCCTAGATTTTTAATAGTGGCAGACTAACCGCTACAGGAAAAAACTTATATGAAAGATATTAGCGGTCTAAATCACCCAATATACACGGAATCAGAGAAAAACCAGCTAAAGCTAATTCCCCAGTTACTAGAAGAAGGGGAAGCTGGTTTGAAGACTTTAACGGACTGGATGGTTTCTCTAGAACAAGAATCTACTAACTTGGCCTTGGGTAAAGCATATCAAGTCCTCTATATGGATAAAAGTACTCAAACCCAGAAGTTTTTAGCTAGCAATTTTCCTCATGGGGTCGTGCCTTTAGATTCCGAGCGCAATATTAATTACCAGCCTCTACAAGAGTTGCTTGTTCAGCAAGATTTTCAAGGTGCTGATGTTCTGACTCTAGAGAAATTATGTGAGTTGGCTGGTACAGCGGCGGTTGAACGGAAGTGGATCTATTTTACTGAAGTAGAAAGTTTCCCCATAATTGATTTTCAAACTTTAGATAAGCTATGGCTGATGTATTCTGAAGGGAAATTTGGCTTTTCGGTACAAAGGCGAATGTGGTTATCTGTGGGTAAAGATTTCTCAAAATTGTGGACTAAGATAGGTTGGAAATCTGGTAACGTTTGGACTCGCTACCCCAAAGAGTTTACTTGGAATTTAACGGCTCCTAATGGACATCTTCCTTTGTCTAATCAGTTGCGCGGCGTAAGAGTTATTGATGCCATTTTTGCTCATCCAGCTTGGTCAACTGAAGGATAAAGACTGAGGAAATTCCTGGAATCTTCATAATATAAAGTAGTCTCTACAAATAGGTGCAGCTAAAGCGCAAATGTCATCTACTCCTATTTTGTAGCAACCTAAAAAGCCTGAATCCATTCTTTTATTTCGTATTCGGTCCAGATGCCATTTTTCCAGTAGGGATCGGACTCTACTAATTGGCGAATACTTGCTTCGTCATCGGCTTGGTAGATCCCAAAAACTTTTGTGTTGTCTTTAGTTGGCCCCAAAGTAATTAATGTTCCCTGTTCTTTTTGGCTAGTAAGACCATCTAAGTGCGCTTGACGGTAGGGTGTTCTCTTTTCTAGGGCATTTTCGCAATAGCTACCCCACATAATGTATTTCGGCATGATGCTTTATTTGATATCCAACCTTACTATTATTGACATAAATTTGTACCCCAGTCTTGATGACCGCGATTAGCTTGACATTTAAACTTTTGACCTGCCCAAATTACTTGCCATTGTTGATTAGACCGATCGCCATAGGGAGCAAATTCTACTAGATAACGTATACCTGCCACAGAATCATCGGCTAGGTTAGTTTGAGTAATTGATACAGTGGCTAAGTTGTCGCGGGGATAGTCTAGTTCCACTTGCTCTTGTTCAGATTCAACGGTTTCGGCTAAGCCTAAGGCTGAAAGAGCGAGCGCTTTAGGATCTTTGCCAATAGAAGAAGGGTTACTAGTTTTGAGTTTAACTGTTTCACCTGTTCCTAACTGTTCTCGATCGCCCCAATATTCGGTAATGGGAATTGATAAATAATTATCTCTTTTGCTGGGTAATTTTTCTGGCTGGGGAATATTTGTTTGCCAAAGATAAATTAGGGAATTATCAGATTCTTTAGGCTTCTCTACCCTGGCAAATAATTGTTCTTGAGGACTAAAAGCAATAGTATTAATTTCTTGATTCGTTTGTCCTTTGTGGGGCAGACTCATGACGTTTTTGAGGGGTAATCCTGTAATTAGATTAGTCATGGTTGAAGAGTGAAAATTGCCCGCTATGAGACGACTATTGGCACTGAGACTAAATAAACCATTTTTGCTGTAAAGATTATTCGTGTTTCTGTATGTTTGACCCTTTTGCCAATCCCAGACGTTAATTTTGCCATCATAACTACTGCTAACTAGCCTTTTGCCATCGCTAGTAAATTCAAGTTGGGCAATACCGTTATCATGACCAGCAAGAGTATTTAATAAGGTTGCTTTACCTTGATTTAATTGCCACAGTTTGATCTTGTTGCTTTGTTTCCCTTGTTCTTCTTCTGTGACGTTAGCAACCACAGTTGCTATTACTTGACCATCAGGACTAAGAGCGATCGCTTCTAGGGAAGATTCAGTAGCAAAACTAAACAACTTTTCTCCTTCAGGAAAACTCCAAGTAGTAACTCCCAAACCACAAGCACCATAAATAACTTTTCCCTCGACATCAAACAAAATTTGCCGACATCCATCTTGCTCTTTAATACTGAGGACTTCTTTCCCTTTTGTGGTATCCCAGACCACAATTGATTTATCGGGGGTTAACAATCCCTGACTCCAGGTAGTAGTTGCCAAAAAACGACTGTTGGGGCTAAAAGCGATCGCCGTTGGTGCAATCTCCATCTTTAATTCTGTGGCATGATGACCAGGCAAAATACGCTCGATTTGTCCATTGTCTACTTGCCAAATTGTAATTTGACTTGCCCCGACGCTAGCGAGCAATTTGCCATTGGGACTAAATTTGAGCGTATTTATTTGTTCTGAAGATTCTAATGTCTGAGTTAAAACTGCATTTTCCCATTCAGAAGATAATCGATCCCGAAGACTTTTACTGGGCGCGTCTACAGATATATTTTGCTCTATTTTTTGCTCTATTTGGGCTTTAACTTCTAACTGTAGACTAAGAGCAATTGCTATAGCAGTAAAATACCTAAGATAACTTCGAATACTCATTTATACTCCTCATCCCTTATCCTTCATCCCTTATCCTTCATTCCTTAATTGGCGAGAACAATACAAAATTAACAAGCAAAACAAACTAATCCCTACTAAATATTTAATCGGACTAGGAATCACGGGACTAGGAGAAAAGAAACCTTCGATTGTTCCTGCAATGAGCAGCATTGGGATAATACCGAATAGCAATTGTGCTGCCTTAATACTGTTCGATTTGAGCGCGTCAATCCGACGATATCTACCAGGAAAAATCATTGCTTTGCCAATTAATAATCCCCCACCACCAGCTAAAAAAATCGCGGGTAGTTCTATTGAACCATGAGGAAACACAAACGCCCAAAAAGGATATGCTAGATTATTTTTGCCCACCAGGGTAGCTACTGCACCAATTGATAAGCCATTAAAGGCCATGATAAAGATAGTGTAGAGTCCTGCGGTAATCCCACCAGCGATCGCCGCAAAAGAAACCGAGAGGTTATTGAGCGTAATATTGCTAGAAGCTAAAGGCTCAACTCCTACAATTGAACCCATCCATAGTTCTCCCTCTGACTGTACTTTTTCAATGAGATGTTCAGGGACAGTAATCGCAATAAACACAGGATCTTGCCAAGCATACCACCAGGCAATAATAGCTGTTAAGGAAAATATTCCCGTGGCGAGCGCAATATACCTCCAGGTTTCTTGCACTACTTGCGGAAATCCCCATAGATAAAATTCTTTAACCTGCTGCCATTCTTGACGTTGTGAACCCTGGTAAATTTGGTTATAACCACGGGAAGTTAATCTTTGTAAGTCTTGGGTTAAAGTATTGCCGACTTTATTTGTCCTCGCCTTAGCTAAATCAGCGGATACAGAACGATACAAGCTAGCCAGATTTCTAATTTCCTGTGCCGATAAAGATTTAATCCCTTTTGTTTCTGCTTGTTGTAGTAAACCCTCCAAAAGTTTCCATTGAGACTCTCTTCTGGCAATCCAACGTTGAACATTCATAAAATTGTTCTCGAAATTGTCCTCAAAATTAAATTTTAGTTATAGCTTAAGAAAAAGGAGGACGCTGGGGAGCAAGTCAACTTAAACTAGCTAATCTTGGTCAAAATTTTTTCGGCAATTACTTCAGGTTCAAGAGAAACATCAATAACCAAAGCATTTTTTGGTTCTTCTAGAGTATCAAATTGACTATGTAGCAAGTCGGCATCCATAAAATGTCCGTGGCGTTTTTTAATTCTAGACTGAATGCAATCATAGTCACCCTGAAGATAAACAAAAACAACATTGGAGTTATTATTGCGCAGAATTTGGCGGTAATCTGACTTCAGTGCAGAACAGGCTAAAATTCCCTGGC
>JASJDX010000002.1 GCA_030064975.1 Pleurocapsa sp. MO_192.B19 | reverse complement strand
TACTTTAGAACAATCTTTAGCTGCTGTCTTTGAGCAAATTCCCTCAGAGTTAATGCCAGCTAATACAGATTCCTCATCCAAACAATCTGCTTTAGAAATTTATCGGCAAGCACAACAAGCTTTGCAAAGGGGTGACTGGGTAGAATACGGACGTTATCAACAGCAATTAGAAGACATATTGCAAAGATTAAATTAAAGGATTAAATTAGTATGACTTTGCCTGTTTTCACCCTACAGACACAAACTACAGACATAAAACAATAACGTTACGTTCGGGACGACTTAAAAAACCCTCTTGTTCTAGTTGATTAATTAACTTAGTTACGGTGACTCTGGTTGCACCAATAATTTCTGCTAAGTCTTGATGGGTAATACGCAAATCAATCAACTGACCAATCTCGATCTCTGTGCCAAACTTCTGTGCCAACCAAATTAATATCTTGCGTAAGCGTTGATACATATTTTCTGAGCGCACAATATATAGCAATTCTTCTGTTTGCTGAATATGCCGATGAATTGAATCCGTTATCTCATTAGCTCGATCGGTGGGAACGCAAAGTGCTTTGACTGTGGTTAAGCATTTTACTTGATAAGGATAGACTAAAGACAGTGGCTGTCCTATTACATCTTGCGAACCCCAATATCCCAAAGTAACTGGAGTTCCTTCTTCTGTCCAAGTACAAGTTTTGACAACACCCTCTTGCAATAACCAAAAGAAATCAGATTGCAGGGGAATTAATTCACTGCAAGCAAAAGTTTGATATTCCATATTGTTTTGTAAATCCTTTTGCATGAGAGTATTGATTATTGTCTATGTAACAGTCAGGCTTTGTAGATCATAAACAACATTGGTAACAAAATCAATTATTATAGTAAATAATAATCTGTCTATAGATCTATTCTTATTTAAACTTTACGAGAAAAACTGTAGATTATTTGGCTTGCCAAAGAGTTACATAATAGAGAAGGCTTTTCGTTAAGCTGATGATTTTGACGAGCTAACTTAATTTGTAGACCCGTCATGGGATCATCTCCAGAAGCAAGCAAAAATTCCAAGAGATTGACATCTTGCCAATCTGCTAAAGTATCTAGAATTTTGAATATCCCTTTTAAATAGGTATGATTGCCGTCTTTGTACCAATCGGCACTAGCCAAGTTTGGTCGATCAAAACCGAGATGAAAAATCAGAGGCGAACTACTAAATAGAGCGATCGCAATTGGTCTAGCTTCCTCTTGTACTAACAAGTCATCTTCCTGGGCAATATGACGAATTTTGTCTAATTTTTCATATTGAGCTTCAGGAGAAATAGTTCCCTGTTGCCAAGAAACTGCCACTGTAATTAAATAAGTCTGCAATAGCAGATGACCCAGTTTTTTCGCTTTGGTAGCTAAATATTCTGAATTATAGTCCGTCGCCTCAATCAACAATGGCAGACGATCCACAATTTCTAAACCATAGCCTTTTAAGCCAGCTATTTTCCGCGGATTATTAGTAATCAGACGAATTTGTTTAATTCCTAGATCATTGAGAATTTGCGCTCCCATGCCATAATCTCGTAAATCTGCGGGGAAGCCCAATCTTTCGTTAGCTTCTACAGTGTCTAATCCCATATCCTGTAGAGTATATGCTTTGAGCTTATTAACTAAACCGATGCCTCTCCCTTCTTGACGTAAATAAACTACGACTCCTAAGTCATTAGCTTCAATCATTTTGAGGGCGGCTTGGAGTTGCATTCGACAGTCACAGCGCATTGAACCAAGGGCATCCCCTGTCAAACACTCAGAGTGCATTCTGACCATAGCTGGTTTAGCCGCAAGTTCAGGCAAATTCCCTTTAACAATTGCTAAGTGTTCTGTATTGTCTAGGGCATTGCGATAGGCATAAATTTGAAAGTCGCCAAACTGACTGGGAAATTGACAGACTGTTTCTCGATAGACAAAGCGATCGTGTCGCAGACGATAACTAATCAAGTCGGCAATACTAATCAATTTAAGGTTATGTTCGCGGGCATACTCAACTAACTGGGGTAGCCGCGCCATCGAGCCATCAGGGTTTTGAATTTCGCAAATTACTCCCGCTGGGTAAAGTCCTGCTAATCTAGCTAAATCCACGGCGGCTTCTGTGTGTCCTGCTCGTTTTAAGACCCCGCCAACTCTGGCTCGTAAAGGAAAAATATGCCCTGGGCGAACTAAATCTTCAGGTATGGTAGCGGGATTAATTGCTACTTGAATAGTACGAGCGCGATCTTCAGCTGAAATTCCAGTACTTACTCCCAGTTTAGGAGAAGCATCAATGCTCACGGTAAAGGCAGTTTGATTGCTGTCAGTATTTTTGCTAACCATTAAAGGCAAATCCAAAACGTCCAGGCGATCGCCTTTCATCGCCAAACAGATTAATCCCCTAGCCTTTACTGCCATAAAATTAATCATGCTGGGAGTAGCAAACTGAGCCGCACAGATTAGATCCCCTTCGTTTTCTCGGTTTTCGTCGTCTACTACAACTATCGAGCGACCTGCTTTGATATCAGCTAAAGCTGAATCTATTGAATCAAAAATAACAGAACTACTTTGAGGTGTTTCCACTACAAAAATCTAGATTGGAGCAAAGGCAAAGTACTTGAAGCTTACTCCTAGTACTTGATAATTGTAACTTTTTTTATTCGAATTAAGTATAAATGATTTAGTTAATCAATTCTTTGGTGGGAAGAGCTGAAGAATTACTAGATTGCAACTCAGATATTAGTAAATAACTGGAAACACCCAGAGCCAAAATTGTGAGTAGTCCACTGGCAACCAGCCAAGTCCGCATCACCCGCATTTGTTTATCTATATCACGAAAAGAAGCTCTCATGGGATTAACTACTGACATCAACTCATGACGATTTCTCGATTCATATTCTTCCAGGGAAGGACGCATTTCGTCCCGTTGTACTGCCCATTCTTGTAAGGCTGCTCTTTGACGTGACCAGTCATCCAAAGCACTAGATACTTTCTCATCTAAATCTTGTTTTAAATTACCAATTTGCTGATTAAATTGCCCGCTTAAATTACGATTTGCTTGATTAAACTGACTGTTTACATTAATCAATTCTTGACGAATTGATTCCCAACTTGACTGATTTTTGTACTCTAGTTCGTTAATTTTATTTGTTTGGATAGTATTAAACTTATTTTCTATTTCATCTAAACGTTTTTCATATTTTTTTTCTAGTTGCTCTAAGCGATCGACATTTTCCAGAGAATCTTTGTATTCTTCGATTTGTTTGTGAAATTTATTGCGGTAGGTTTCAACTAATTCTTCTAGCTGAGTTTGCAAAGTAGCTAATGATTCTCGATCTTTTTCCGACTCTAGTAAGTTGACATTATTATGAACAGAGCGTATTTTACGAACTAATTCTTCAGCAGTAGTATTTTTTAGGAGGTAGCCTTTTGCTCCTGCTCGTAAAGATTTACCCAGATAAGCATCATCATCATGACCGCTTAAAAAGATCACTTTGACTTTAGGAAAATGTTTGCCGATAATTTTGGCAGCATTCAGTCCATCCATCTGAGGCATATCAATATCCATTAGCACGATATCAGGTTGTAGTTCTTCTACTTTTTCAATTGCTTGCTGACCATTGTGCGCAACCCCTACCACATGAATATCTTCTTCCACATCAAGCCAAGTTTTCAAAACTTCACACAAAAGAGCCTGATCGTCTACTAATAAAATGTTGATCATTATACCTAAAATAACTTAATTACTATTGCTGCTAAAACACAATTTATATTTCAGATTATCTTAATCGATTATCTGGTCCAAAAATAATCACACATTAACTCTTCAATTGATTGTAAAGAAGCTTCTGGCAAGATGTAAATAAGTTACTAAATCTACTTACTGGACTGAGCTTACAGAATTAATTACTTATCATAGATGAGCAACACAATTACTATTACGGTTTTATTTTATTGACTTTATGCAAACAATCTTTTTGAGTGTAGAACCAGGTCTAGCCGAGGTTTCTATTAAAGGAAATCTTGAGCAATTTCTGATAGTTTTGTCTGTATCTTTGAGTGTTGCCACAATTTCCCGAATTTTTAGCTGGTTTAGGCAAATTCCTTACACTTTGCTGTTAGTCATTGTTGGGCTTGGCCTAGCTTTTGTAGATATTCGCTTGGTTAATCTATCTCCAGAGCTAATTCTCGAAATTTTTCTGCCTCCTTTATTATTTGAAGCAGCTTGGAATATTCGTTGGCGCAGTCTTAAGGATAGTTTACTACCTGTGAGTCTATTTGCCATTGTTGGTGTAGTAATCTCTGTAGTAGGGGTGGCATTTCCCTTAAGTTATTTTACAGATTTATCTTTGCCAACTGCTCTTTTGGTAGGTGCTAGCCTATCTGCTACCGATCCTGTCTCAGTGGTGGCGTTGTTTCGAGAATTGGGAGCAAGCAAACGCTTAACTATTTTGATGGAAGGGGAAAGTCTCTTTAATGATGGTGTAGCAGTAGTGGCATTTTTGCTCTTGGTTAATATTCCTTTAGGTAACGGCGATTTTGCTCTTTCGACTATCGTAATTCGCTTTCTGACCTTTGTAGGTATTGGCTTGGGTATTGGCAGTATTATTGGCTTTGGTATTTCTTATCTTACTCAAAGATTTGATTTACCTTTGGTGGAGCAGTCTTTAACTCTGGTTTCAGCTTATGGTACTTATTTAATCACTGAAGAATTAGGTGGTTCAGGAGTAATTGGTGTTGTTACTGTTGGTATTATCTTAGGTAACTTTGGTTCTCGTATTGGTATGAACCCCCGTACTAGGCTTTTGGTATCGGAATTTTGGGATTTCCTGGCATTTTTTGTTAATTCCATTGTATTTTTGCTAATTGGTGACCAAATTAATTTTGATAGTCTCCAAAATAACTTTGATTTGATCATAGTAGCGATCGCTGCAGTTTTAGTCACCAGAGCTATTGTAATTTTTGGTTTGGGTAATTTGAGTAATTTATTAGGCAAAACCAAAATTAATCTACGAGAGCAAACTGTACTCTGGTGGGGTGGTTTAAGAGGTTCGGTTTCGATTGCTGTGGCTTTAAGTGTTCCTGTTATTCTCATAGGAAGACAAGAAATTATTGATACGGTTTTTGGCGTGGTCTTATTTACTCTCTTGGTACAGGGATTATCTACTAAGTGGTTGTTGAAAACATTGGATTTAATTGGCGATCAGCCTCTACGTCAGGAATATTCGGAACTACTAGCTCGCAAAGTGGCTCTTGGTCGAGTAATTGACTATTTAAATAATAATGAATTGGCTTCGGAAATTGACCCCGAATACTATCGCTATCAACAAGGATTGGTTAAAGGACAACTACAAAGCATTGAAGACAAAATTGATACTATGCAGCGAGAACATGACAATTTGCGATCGCTTACTATGGAACAGTTACAAGAACAGCTTTTAGATATTGAAGCCGACACCTACGCCGAGTTTATTCGTGCAGGTAAGTTAAATGAAAATCTTTCTCCTGTTTTACAAGAAATCATCGCTAAAGCTGGAGATACTTAATTTTTAAAATGTCTAAATTTTCTAAATTTATTTAATTAATCAAAAGACGTTCAATATGAGCGTCTTTTTGTTGCACAATTTGGCTAAAATCTAGGTTAATGTGAGATTATTCTGGGAAAATAGCAAGCACCAAGTATGACATCAGCTAAAAATGTTCTGGGTGGAGAACTCAAGGTTTGTTGTAAATCTCCCATGACGGGATTTTATCGCAATGGAAGATGTGAAACAGGCCCTCAAGACCGAGGAGTACATATAGTCTGTGCGGAAGTTACCGCTAAATTTTTAACCTTTAGCAAAGAACGAGGTAACGATCTTAGTACTCCAGTATCAATGTATAATTTCCCTGGATTAAAGCCAGGAGACTGCTGGTGTCTATGTGCCGCACGTTGGAAAGAAGCACTGGAGGCTGGTTTTGCACCACCAATTAACTTAGAAGCTACCCATGAGGCAATGTTAGATTATTTTCCTCTAGAAGTTCTGAAAGAACACTCGATGAACTTGAAGTAATCGAATCAATAGCTAGGTAAAATGTATTTAGAGTCGGCAGAATCTCGTTTACCCGAACCCCAAAGCTTAGGTTGGCAGAACTGATTAATTTCAGGCTTGCTCATTAGAGTTCAGCATCCAAGTCTATTGCTACCTCAAGCTTTGATTCCAGCCAAAACCAAATCAATGGCTTCTTGAGTCTGTCGCTCAATCATTTCTGAACTTAAAAGTTGCCGTGTCGGAGCGAGATATTTCAAATTTTCGTGAGCATTGAAATAAAATGTACAAACTCCCAAAATATTAATTGTTGCCAGAAATGGATCGAGCGAGCGAAACGCGCCTTCAGCTATACCGCGCTCCAAAATTGTCGTTATACTCCAGAAACTTTTCTGCCAGCCACTCATCTGTCCATACTGACCCTGATTTTGGACTGCTTCATAAAACCATAACATACCCCGATGCGGATAAGCAGCTCCGTAATTAATGCCAGCGCGGATAGATTCTTTTAGGGCTGCTTCAGCGGGTAAATCGGTGACAGCAAGCTGTTGAAATGCTATATCTAATTCGGCTCCGATCCGTTGCATCACGGCTTGGTAAAGTCCTTCTTTACTATCAAAGTAGTAATAAATCATCGCTTTCACCACACCCGTTCGGGCCGCGATCGCATCAATTCGCGTTCCAGTCAGACCATGGCGAGCAAACTCTTGTTCGGCAGCATCCAGAATTTTTGCTTGAGTTGCCTCAGCATCCCGAACCTGACGAGGCTTTTTTGCCTTTTTCTGGGAAGAACCTGAAGAATCCATACGTGACATCCTCCCAACGCTAATTGCTAAGAGCAATATAGCGTGGGCTTCCACTCTCGCGAATGGATCTTGCTCCCCTGACAACCGAATTTGAGTTACGCCACTTATCTAGAACAAAGTTCCCCGACAGTACGACTTGAGAGCCAATTTCTTGCTTTTCGGGAGTCCCCCGATACGTTTCTTGACCTCGGTTACAGATTTCCTGTGCCGAGACGATATCTCTATCTACTGGACTATCAACACCATAACCACACTCATAACAGACATGGGAGCGATCTTTTAGTTCTTTTCTGACTTCAGAACGACAGTTACTACAAGTCTGACTTGTACCCCTGTGGTCTACTCGACCGACAAAGACATCACGCTTTTTAGCTACATATTCTAGTATTGAGCGTAGCTGTCCAAAACTAGCATCGATAGTATGCTTACCTAGCATACCTTTAGCCATGATGCGAAAATCACAATCCTCAACATATATTGTATCTGCCAGATCGCAAAGCTTATGAGCTAGCTTTAATTGATAATCTGTCCGTTTGAAAGCTATATGGTTATGTTGTTTAGCTACCTTGATTCTTGCTTTTTCATAGTTCTTACCTCGTTTCACCTTTCTAGACAGACGCTTTTGTAGCACTTTCAGCCGACTATAGGCTGTCTTGAAAAACTTAGGTCTAGGCTCGATGTAAGAGTCTGAGGTTGCCACATAGGATAACAAGCCGACATCAACACCGATGCTATGACCGTGAGGCACAGCTAAGGGAAGCTCTATATCCGATTCTATTGCCACTACAGCAAACCAACCCATAGCTTTTTTGGTTACTCTGACTTGCTTGATTACAAACCCCTCTGGTATTGGTCTGTGCAGATTGATTTGCACGAATCCTAATTTGGGCAATTGTACCTGCCAACCAGTAAGTGGATTGGTTTTGAACTGAGGGAAAAGAATAGACTTCATTTGTCCATACTTTTTCCATCTAGGGAAGCCATACCCTCGCTTTTGAAAGAAGTCCCAACTATCATGTAGTCGCCGAATGTTGGTTTGCAACACCTGAGACGGGACTGATTTTAGTCTAGGAAACTTTTTTTTTGCTAAGGGGAGGTTATTCTGCTGCTGATGGTAGCCAGGGAACGGGTAGTCTGCTGGCATTATGTATTCTGATTCCAAACTGCACCTGTCTGTCGGACACTTGCGACTGGCTATCCAATCTTTCAGTTCTCGTAACGCATAGTTATAACTGATGCGACAAGTTTCCAACCACTCCGACAGCAGTTCGATTTGCTGGATGTCAGGATATAATCTATAGCGGTAGTTTAGAATCATCTAGGTATTTTACCATGACTCTGTTTTGCTAGTAGACTGTTATTGTCAAGAAGTCTGTAGTGATTTGCTCGATTCCGCTCTGCTACATCTCACAGGCTTTTCATCCCAACACCAAATCAAAGATTATGGTGTGGGACTTCCCACCCTAAACGTTAAATGATTAGATTTTTAGTTTATTTGTACGAAAAAAAACTAGCCTTCAAATAGAAATCACGTTCTTACGCTCTTCAACAGACTTTGGCTAAATACTCTTCAAGACAATCAAAGCTAGAGTTCCATCCACCAACAACTCCCATCTCTTCATGCTTACGGCGATCGTCAACAGACTCATGCATAATTCGGAGTGTAAGTTTGGTCTTGCCACCTATTCATTGCTGAATCTCCAACTTTGATTTGCCCGCTTAGGATGCGCTTCTAAATTTTTTCTTTGCTGCCAAACGATTCCTGAATTCGTTTTTCTAGTTCTGCCGATGAGACATCTTCTTGATGAGTTGCAATCCACCAATGATTGCCAGTGGGATCTTTCACGCCCGCACTGCGATCGCCATAAAACTCGTCTATGGGTTTCATCGTCGAAATAGCACCTGCTTTTAAGGCATTTTCATAGGTGGCGTCGGTATTTTCTACGTAAAGATAAATAGAACTGGGCATTGGCTCGTACTCGCCTCTTGCTTCACTCATCATGATTATTGAGTCGCCAATTTTTACTTCAGCGTGTATGATGCCGCCTTCGGGGTGTAAGCTACGACAAATTTCCTTAGCTTCAAATGCCTCGGTGAGAAACTGAATTAGGGTTGATGCTTCTCTTACAACAAGGTAGGGCGTAACGGTATGATAGCCTTCGGGAATTGGTTTGACTGTCATATAATTATTACCTCTTTGCTAGAACAAATGTATTGTAGTTTAAATAAACTAATAAATCTATGATCTTAAATAATCTTGATTTTTGAGCGCTTGAATGTTGCAGTATCGTTTTATAACTCAAGTAATTGCGTTATTTGAGTACGTGCCAAGGCGATCAATTCGGCTAAACTCGTATCGCCCAACTCATCGTTTTCAACCATGATAAAAGTAATGTTGGTAATGTTGATAAAGCCCAAGATCGTTTTCAATAAAACAAACAGAGCGATCGAGCATAGAGATTGTCCTAGAGTGTGGGTTTAATAGTCAGAGTCATTTTGGCAAGCAGTTTCGTCAAAAAGCATATAATATTTGGCAAGAAATTTTTATCAAACGAATGAGCGAAAACCACTCAATCGATCCACCTGTCACAGTTATTATTTCACGACGAGTTAAACCAGGGTGTAAAGCGGCATTTGAGGAATTTATCTCTGGTATTACAGCCGCAGCAATGACTTTTGAAGGTCATTTAGGCACTAATGTTTTTCGCCCAAGCAGCCCAGAAAATAACGAATATCAAATTATCTTTAAATTTGATCGCGCCAGTAATCTCCGTATTTGGCAAGAATCGGAATGTCGCCGCCAGTGGTTAGCTCGCGCTGAAAGTCTGCGATTAGAACCACCTACAATTCGAGTAATTACGGGTTTAGAAACTTGGTTTACCTTACCTTCTCCCAAACCCATTATTCCACCGCCAAGGTATAAGATGGCTACTATAACTTTACTGGCGATTTTCCCTTTAATTCAACTGGCTAATTTAGTCTTGATTCCATTATTTAAACCATTACCACCACTACTACGCAGTTTAATTATTACTGGAATAATCGTGCTACTGATGACTTATGTGGTGATGCCAAGAATGACTAAACTGTTTTCCAGATGGCTATATCCTCAAAAAAGATAAAATTATAAACACGATTTATTTTGGTGTAGCTCAAATATTTTAGTTAATATCAATGTTGGTAGAAGTTGTTCCTTATAATCCCCAATGGAAAAAAACATTTGATCGCGAGTCTCAGGAAATAGCAAGAGTGCTAGCAGAAAATCTATTAGTTATTCACCACATTGGTAGTACTGCTATTCCCAATATTTATGCCAAACCCATTATTGATTTTTTGATAGAAGTTAAGGATATTAATTTGATAACAGAACAAACTCCTGCAATGGAAAAATTAGGCTATGAGGCAATGGGAGAATTTGGACTGATTGGTCGTCGTTACTTCCGTAAAGAAAATCCCCCAGGCATCAGAACTCATCATGTTCACATATATGAAACAGGCTCATCTGAAATAGAACGTCATCTGGCATTTCGAGACTATATGCTTGCCCATCCCAAAGATGCAGAGCAGTATAGTCAATTAAAACAAAAGTTGGCTCAAAAATATCCTTATGATATCGAAAGCTATATGGATGGAAAAGATGAATTTGTTAAAAAAATGGAAAGCAAAGCTATTCAATGGAAAACTTCAATCAATCGAAATGACCGCCTCGATCGTCTAAAATCATCCTAAATTGTAGTGATTTAAAAATCAACACCATAGGCAGAACTTAAATATCTGCTCATACTAATCAATTTATCTGTAGTCCAAAAATCTGCTTTCTTATTTGCTTTAGTATTACCTGATCCAGGACAATAAGCTTGTCCAAGGTTGTTACTCAAGCTGACAAATTTTTGAGTAGTCCAATTATTATCTTTGTAAGTTGCGTTGTTATTAATAGACATATTTATCTCCTTTATGTAGCGAAATATACATTTTGTCTATACCTTAATCATAGTTTGAAATGTCTCAGAAAGCCAAGATAGTAACATCCGTACAGTATGAAAATATGAGAATGTGATTATTGTTGAATTGTTGTTGAATTATAATCTCTTAATTTCTCTTCTTATGAATACTGTATACAAATACTCTAAAAAGATAGTCAATAATAGTTATTTTGAGAATTGAGCGCAAAAATTACAGATTTCAACTTTACAGATGTCTTATCCCAGAGATTTAGTTGGTTATGGTGCAAATCCACCTCATCCAAAGTGGCCAGGAAATGCCAAAATAGCTTTACAAATAGTCCTTAACTACGAAGAAGGTTCAGAATATTCTATTCCCGATGGTGATGATACTGCCGAAATTTATCTCAGGGAAGTTCCTGGCTCTTCTATGGGCAAAGAAATGCGAGACTTACAGGTAGAATCTGTCTATGAATATGGCAGTAGAGTAGGATTTTGGCGGTTAATGCGCCTGTTTAAAGAGAAAGATATTCTAGTAACTATTTTTGGTGCAGCATTGGCATTAGAAAGAAATCCCGCAGCAGCACAGGCGATCGTTGATGCAGGTTATGATATTTGCTGTCATGGTTGGCGTTGGATTGGCTATCATTTGTTAGATGAAGCTGAAGAAAGAGAGCATATTAAAAAAGCCGTAGCGTCTCTAAAAAAACTTACAGGCGATCGCCCTTTGGGTTGGTATTGTCGTTATGCACCCAGTCTCAATACTCGCCGTTTAATTGTTGAAGAAGGCGGTTTTCTGTATGACTCGGATGCTTATAATGACGATTTACCTTATTGGGTAGAAGTTGAAGACAAACCTCATTTAATAATTCCCTACACCTTAGACAATAATGACATGAAATACTGTGTTGCCCCTGGTTTTAATAGTGGCAATGATTTTTATGCCTATCTTAAAGATGCCTTTGATGTTTTGTATGCTGAAGGAGAAACTAGCCCCAAAATGATGTCCGTCGGACTTCATGCCAGACTAGCAGGAAAACCAGGTCGTATTGCAGCTTTAGCTCGTTTCATTGACTATGTTAAAAGTCACGATCGGGTTTGGATTTGTCGCCGTATAGATATTGCCCAACATTGGATTAAACATCATTCCTAAATTTTCAGTCCTCAAATAATAGCAGTGGTAGATGAGAGTCGGCAGGATATTATCTATTGAATTATTTATGACTTATTTAATTTTTCTCAAAGATGGCGATCGCTTTAACTCAGACAAATTAGCATTACCAGTACAAAACAAAACAGTTTTAATCTCGGCAATCAACAATTCAATCAATTCATCTAGTGCTGCTGCCGATTCTGATGCTGCTTGAAGAAAAGGAAAAGCTAAACCTGCGAGATCTGCCCCTAAAGCGATCGCTTTAGCTACTTCCATACCATCCCGCAAACCCCCAGAAGCAATTAAGGGGAAATCTGGATATTGCTCGCGAATCTGCACAATACAGTCGGCAGTAGAAATACCCCAATCAGCAAAAGTTCTACCTAGTCTACGTTGCAAATTATTTTCGGCTCTTTCGCTTTCTACTTTTGCCCAGGATGTGCCTCCTGCACCAGCCACATCAATTACATCTATTCCGGCATCGATTAGCTTAGTTGCCATGCCCGCAGAAATACCATTGCCAACTTCTTTAGCAATTACAGGGACATCAATTTGTTGACAAAGCTGTTTGATTTTAGAGAGTAAACCTTTAAACTTAGTATCTCCGTTGGGTTGGATACATTCTTGCAGAGGGTTAAGATGCAAAATTAGAGCATCTGCTTTTAAAATATCTACTACACGCAAACACTGTTCCACACCGTATGTATAGTTAAGTTGTACTGCTCCTAAATTAGCCAATAATATCACATCGGGAGCAAGCGATCGCACAGCAAAAGTATGGGCAACATCAGGATTTTCGACAGCAATACGTTGAGAACCTACTCCCATGGCTAAACCGTATTTTTGGGCTGCCACAGCAAGACGACTATTAATTGTTTTTGCCTGTTCTGTTCCCCCCGTCATAGAAGAAATCAATATGGGGGCATTCAGTTTTTTGTCCAAAAACTTGGTACTTAGATCGACTTCACTCAAGTTCAATTCTGGTAAACAGGAGTGATCAAAACGATATTTATCTAACCCATTAGTCAGATTATGAAACTGTACGTCGTCTTCTAGACAAATACGCAGATGATCCGCTTTTCTGGTTTGCGTATTGGTCATTGATTTTTACTCCTCATTAAACAATTTAAATTTAGCCAGCTTAATTTTACCGCCCCTAAACATCGTAAATTAATTTTTGTAATACTCCATCAGAAAGCAAAAAAATGAGGTGAACTGTAATAATTCACCTCTGATAAAAGTTTTTGCTCTAAATAGCAATACTAAATACTATCTAGTTGTTAATTGATTTTTTACAACAATTTTCTATCTACGTTTCTACCTACGCATCTTCTTAGCCATGTTACGGAACATATCCATGCTGCTGTCTGCTGAACGACGTTTTTCAGCAGATTTTTGAGTAGAGTCAAAAGTTGATTGCTGAGAAATAGCTCCTCCACTAGCTTGTGGTTGAACTGAGTTAGTTTGATTAACCGCAGAACCTCCTGTAATTCCAGGCTGAGACTGAGAGCTAGGAGTTGGATTAAAAACAGTATTTACATTGGTATTACTACCTTTGTAAAAGTTAGATCTGTCTTCAAGAGAAGAAACTTCATTCTCGATCGCAAAACCATCTTTATTTTTGAGAGTTTTGGGAAAAGTTCTTCTAGTTCTCTTGCTTTTTCTCATGTAGTTGATGTCGCCCATGGTCATTGCATCATCAGGGCTTAAGAAAAAATCTTTATCTCCCATTGTTTTTCGTATCTCCTATTTTGTAATAATTATTCAATGCAGAAAAGGCAGTGAAAATCTACCAGTTTCCTTCATAATGTCGACAATTGCTTGAGATTCAACTCCCGTTACACCGAGTTACGGGGAGTAATCAAAAATTAACTAATATTAAGTATTATCTTACACATAAGTAATGCTAATAGTCAATAAAAATGCGGGTTTAATTGAGCAGCCGCTTACAAAGATCTAGTTGCAATTACCTAAAAAGTGACTAACTGTTAAAAAATAGTCAAATAGTTCTAGACTACGGCATATTTACTGTTTAACTAAAGTTATGATTATTAATCTTGGAGTCATTAATGAGTAAACTACGCAACATTTTGCTTGGTGCTGGTGTCGCAGCAATAGGCGCGATCGGAACCAAAAAAGCAGTAGACTATCTACGCAACCGTGGTAAAGAAGAAGTGGTTGATGAGAGTCAAGGTGATGCTGAAGACATAGCAGCAGATGAAGTTGCTTATGCTACTGTTGAACCAAGTTCAGTACAAGATTTTTTAGATAAAAGCTTTGGTAATCCTGGTCGTTATGTTCCTACCCGTCCTCCGAAGGTATTTGAATATCAAGGAGAGCAATATATGGTTATTTGGGCAGAAGACAACGAAAAAAACAAAAATCAAATGATGGCATTTAAATACACGGATGCTGGTCGCAAAATGGTAGCCAGCGTTGGTTATACGGGAGATGCGACTGATTATAATCTCAATTTAGATGGTACTGATTTTGCTATTGAGGTAAACGGTGAAAAACTAGTCAGCGGCCAAGGTGAAACTGATGGCGCAGATGAGGTAGATTTCGTCTTAGCTTAACCATACTCAAATTTGGATTAGCAGAACCACAAAATATGATTGCTCTAGTTAAATCAAATATCTTGTAATACTGCTTTTGTGCTGTGTGTTGAATTAATTTGGCTAACCGCTTTTTTAACACACAGTGCTTTTTCTTTGTTTAAATTGACGAATAATTTCTTGGGAAAGGTTAGAAGGCATTTTTTTGATTTCAGAGTTAATATTCATGATGTAATGCTGGGGTTGCGCTATCTCCAGAAAGTCTAAAATACGATTTATTTGGGATTTGGCATCTTCTACGATATCTTCATACTCCAATTGCAAAGGCTCTATTTGGTGAGCTGCCAGTATTTTTTTTAAACGAGCTTCCTGATGATTAATAAACTCATATTTTTGTTCGACATTTTTTAGTAAAGCATTATCTATATTAATATTTTCTAATCTTGATTGATAGCTAATATTTTTGATGTTATGACGAATATGCCAAATTTCAGTTTTTTGAGCTAAGACTAATGATACTGCTTGGGCTACTTTGTCTCTTCTAACTAAGAGAATAAATTTATCAATAGAATTAAAAATTTGCTTAAAATCGGGTTTGGTTTGTCTAAACTCAAATAGAAAATGTGATATTAATTTCGTGCCAAAAACTTTGTTACTAGTTGTTCGATATTGCATTAAGTTATGAAGCAATCTAATGTAATCAAAATTACAATAAAGAGCTAATTCTTGGGCAGCTAGTCTTAAATGTTCAGTAGGATGACCCGCAATTGTTGTAGATTCTAATAGCTCACATAAGTAAGTTGAGCCAGAGCGAGGAGTAGTCAAAATAGCATAAGATATTTCAGGTTTTTGAATCCGATCGCAACTAGATTGTAATAGTTTTCTTTGGCATAAAAGATTAATAAAAACATCAGCAAATAATCTGACTACAGGAAGATTAAGATTCAGGTCAGTAATTTTTTGCTTGACTTCCTGAAAAAGCTGAGCTTCATTTTTAAGGGATACTACAATTATTGCTTTATATTTATTCAAGTCTTGACCAATTGTAGAGATGTTATCTAGATTACAACTTGATAAATTGTGGTAATAATTATTATCTAATGGCTTATGATTATTAAAAAAGGTTTTGAGATATTCTAGAGTTTCCGCCTCACCAATAAAGCATAATCGGTCATGGGATGATAAATTTTTCAAAAACTGTGTTTCTTCAATATCTTGAAATATTTGAGCTAATTTCATATCCGTACAGTTATACTATTTGACTAGAAAGATGAGGTCTATTTTGACCAGCATCCTACTACATTTTTTTGATTTTAGTCACATTCATGACTAATTAGATCCCCGACTAGGTTACAATCAGCTGCGAGAAACAGTTAGCAGCGTTAAAAACGTCTATGGTTGGTTATTTAGTTTTTTTGACAATATATGTAGGATTGTATGCGCTGTTTGCCTTAGGGTTAAATCTACAGTGGGGTTATGCAGGCTTAATTAATTTTGGTCACGTAGCTTTTATGACTGTTGGAGCATATACTGCAGTGTTGCTCAGTTCTAATGGTGTACCGTTAATTATAGCCGTTATAGTGGGAATAGCGATCGCTGCACTATTAGGATTATTAATTGGGATGTCTACCCTCAGATTACGGGAAGACTATTTAGCTATTGTCACCATCGGCGTTTCTGAATTATTACGCTTAATCGCTCTCAATGAAGATTGGCTGACTAAAGGATCTTTTGGTATTCAACGCTATCCTTTACCCTTAGATCGCTTTGACCCTAATTTATTTCAGAAGTACATTTTGATTGCCATTCTGACTGTACTAGCAATTTTTGCCGCTTGGCAACTCTGGAAAGGTTTGCGATCGCAATGGCGGGAAGGGCAAGAAATTCAGGGAAAAAGCTATCAACCAACTAAACCAATCAGCTTAATTATTTGGGGCATTGTGGGTATGGGGGTGATTTTAACTGTATACATTAACGGCTGTGTAGCCTTGTTAGACTATAACTATAAAGCGGGTTTAATGCTGCTGGTTTTACTGGCGTTGGCGATTGTTTATTGGGGTCTAGAGCTATTGGTACAATCCCCTTGGGGTAGGGTACTAAAAGCAATTCGAGAAGACGAAGAAATAGCCAAAGCCTTGGGTAAAAATGTCTTTTGGTACAAGCTACAGGCACTTATGTTGGGAGGTGCGATCGCCGGAATTGCTGGAATATTTTATGCTTGGCAACTGACAACTATTTATCCAAGTAATTTTGAAACCTTAGTTACCTTCAACGTTTGGACAATGGTAGTCTTGGGGGGTGCAGGCAAGAATCCTGGGGCGATTTTAGGCGCAATAATTTTTTGGGCTTATGATGCCTTAACTCGGTTTTATTTGCCTAAATTGGGCTGGTTTGATAGTTCTGGGCAAGGGGCATTTCGAGTAATGGTAATTGGGTTAATTTTAATGCTGCTGATGATTTGGCGACCACAAGGAATTTTAGGTAAAAAAGAAGAATTAACCTTAGGAAGATAAATGCTTGGGCAAAATTAAATTCACCGTTTGAGCGCGACTTGGCTTAATGGCACTTTTGACATAACCCAAAAAACTCAAGAGTATGATAATAAACCTTAAACTGATGTAATTTTTCTAGCTGTTGTTCTAAGTCGTGTACGGGACATTCATCGATCGGAATCGATATGCCACAATTAACGCAGGTAAGATGATGACGATCGCTTTGGACAGAACTATAGACAGATTCTCCATTAGCTAGGGTACGTACCTGAAGTTCACCCTGAATTTTTAGAGCTTCTAGAGAACGATAAACTGTTGCCAAACCCATATCTTGTTTACGGTTTCGTAGTTCGATATAAAGGTCTTGAGCCGAAATAGAACGTTTTAGACTTTGGAGGACTTTCATTATTCGCTCTTGTGAACGGGTACGTTGGGCTTTCATAATTTAATTTTTTGGATCGAACCTAGATATATCTTACTAGGGCAAACCTAGAGATTGAATCTTGAATTTGGTTATCTTGTGCCATCTTGGCTATAAAATCAAAAAGGCTCTTAGCTTTTGGTAATAATTAATAGTAATTAGTAATTCTATGGCTAGCAAATATCACGCTCGTATTTATGTTACCCTTCGTTCTTCAGTTCTCGATCCAGCAGGTACGGCGGTAGAATCGGGACTTAAACAAATGGGATATACCGAAGTTGAATCCGTCAGAATTGGTAAGTATATTGAACTAAAGTTAACCGCAGCTAACGAAGATGAGGCAAAACAGCATTTAGATCAAATGTGCGATCGCTTGTTGGCAAATACGGTAATTGAAAATTATTGCTTTGAGCTAACACAATTGGCTACAGCGTAACATTACCATAGGAGTTTAAAGATGAAGTTTGGGGTTATAGTATTTCCTGGTTCCAATTGCGATCGCGATATCTCTACGGTAACTCAAGGATTATTGGCTGCACCGACTCGCATGGTGTGGCATCAAGAAACAGATCTGGCTGATTTAGATGTAATAATTATACCTGGGGGATTTAGCTATGGTGATTATCTCCGCTGTGGAGCGATCGCTCAATTTTCGCCTGTAATGAATAGTATTATCGAACACGCTAAACAAGGTAAGTATGTTGCAGGTATCTGTAATGGCTTTCAAATACTAACAGAAGTCGGTTTGTTACCAGGAGCATTAATTCGTAATCGTGGGTTACATTTTATTTGCGATCGCGTCCCCGTTAAAGTTGAACGTAATGATTCAATCTGGACCAAAAATTATCAAGCTCAACAGGTAATCACTCTACCTATTGCCCACGGAGAGGGCTGTTATTATGCCGATGATGATACCTTAAAAGCTTTAGAAGATCATAATCAGGTGTTATTCCGCTACTGTAGTGTATCAGGAGAAATTAATGCCGCTCACAATCCTAACGGTTCAATGAATAATATAGCGGGAATTACCAACCAGCAGGGCAATGTATTGGGCATGATGCCCCACCCTGAAAGGGCTGCAGATCGGAGTATTGGTGGTACTGATGGTTTGGCTATGTTTCAGGGATTACTGAATACCCTGGTTGTTAGCTAGTAAGATCTAAATACCATCTAAATCCTTAAAGAAAGCTTCAGGACAAAATATAGTATGAATATTGAGCAGTTAAACGCAGATTACGGCATCGCCAATAAAGTTCAGTTTGTTGAGGGCAAGGGTGGCTTTCCTGTAATTGAAATTAAGAATGAATATGCCAAAGCTGTTATTTCAGTTTATGCAGGGCAAGTATTGTCTTTTCAACCTGTCGCTCAAGCTGAAGACATGATGTTTCTTAGTAGCCAAGCCTATTATCAGGAGGGCAAAGCTATGAAAGGTGGTACACCGATTTGTTGGCCTTGGTTTGGTCCCGATCCTGAAGCAAAAGGACGTTCTAGTCATGGCTTTGTGCGTAATCGCCTCTGGCAAATACGGGAAGTAGTGACTACCCAAGACGGTGCAATTCAAGTAATTATGGGGTTGGTAGACACTGAGGAGACAAGAACAATTTGGGATTATGCTTTTGATTTGGCGATCGCTATTACCGTTGGTAGTTCTCTCACCGTAGAATTAATTACCCGCAACACAGGAGATCGACCATTTTCTATTACTCAAGCCCTACACACCTACTTCAAAATAGGAGATATTAATCAAGTAAAAGTGCTTGGTTTAGAAGATAATGCCTATCTAGATAAAGTTGATGGTGGTAAGCAAAAAACTCAAACAGGCGCAGTTACTTTTTCCGCGGAATGCGATCGCATTTATCTAGACGTACCACCAGAGTTAACTATTGAAGATGAGGCACTAAAAAGAAAAATTAAAGTTACTGCTACTAATAGTAATACAGCGATTGTTTGGAATCCTGGGGCTACTATTTCGGCGAAGATGGCAGATTTAGGCGATCGAGACTATCAACACTTTGTATGTGTGGAAACTGCTAATGCTGCCAATGAAATAATTGAAGTTGCTGCTGGTAGTGAATATAAGATGACTGCTCACTATGCTATGGAGTAGCTCAAATTATAATTAGTCTAAACTATAGGCGCAATACAGACACTTATCTTTCTTTTGATAGTTACATAAATATTCCTGATTACAAAAAGTTGTAATCTATGGAGAAGTAAATCCCATTTTCTTGTAAAGAATCACCTTCATTTTCTACGTCTACTAGAGGAATACCCCAATCTAAACGAGCATTAAAATTAGTTCCCCTAGAAAAGTTTAAGCCTACCCCCAAGGAAGGTAAAGTTGAATTGGTAATCTCAACGTCATCATTATTCCAAACTGTACCAACATCAAAGAAAGGAGTGATTTGGACTAAGCCATTGATTTTTTTAAATCTTAAAATAGGTATGCGTAACTCTGCTGAGGCAAATAAACCGTTATCTCCCAAAGTTAAATCTTGACGATAACCTCTGGCGCTATTAACACCACCTACCCGAAACTGTTCTAAAGGTACTAAACTGCCACCTGATAATTGAATATCACCTCGCAAGAGAAATAAAAAGTCTTCATCTAACCGCCTTACCCATTGGCTTTGTCCTCGCCAAGCAAAGAAAGTACTGTCAGGCTGATCTTCATTAATTGTCGAATTTAGAGCGTCTAACCCAATGCTAAATTGAGAACGAAAAGCCAAAACTTTTTGGTCATCTCGGTTAACAAATTCTTGAAACAATCTAATGGCAGTAATTTTAGTTTCTCCGTTTTCATCTGCACCACGAGATAAGAAAGGAGAATTATCCTCTAAAAAAACAGCATCACTTTCATTACGGGATAAACTTATTCCCAGCGCAAATTCTTTATTTGGTTTAAGCACCAGGGGCTGACGGAGACTTAACTCATAAAAACGTGATTCAGATTCAATATCGAGGACAGTAAAAGGATCTTCAATTACATCATTAGAATTATTACCATAAGCTGCTTTAATTGTGCCGTTTTTGGCATTGAATGGTACAGCATAGCTTAAGTCAAAACTATCACTACCGTCGGTGTTGATATAGTTAAAGTTAAACTGATCTCCAAAGCCGAACAAGTTACCATGATTCAAACCTACAGAACGCTGATTACTTCCTACGCTAGGAGATCTATTATTGTTAAAACTAGTAGCAATATTAAATACGTCTGCTTCTTCAACTTGAATATCTAATAAGCTTGTTCCTGGACGAATTCCTGCCGATAATTCGGCAGAGATGTTATCAATCAGAGGATCGAGACGTAACAATTGTAAGGCAGATAATAAAGAATCAACATTAACAGGCTTTCCTGCGGCGGCTTCGAGACGAGACGAGACATATTTAGAAGAGAGATGCTTTGTTCCCGAAACGTTAATTTCTTCTAATTGTCCTTCCAAAACTGAGATTTTTACCGTACCATCATTTAATTCTTGGGGAGGGATATAAGCACCCGAATTAACATATCCTCGATCGGTATAAAGTTTGGTAATTATACTTCTGGCTTGAAATAATTCTGGTAAAGTGAGAGGACGATTACGATAAGATTTAATTGCTTGAGTTAACTCTTGTTGAGTAAAGACAGTACTACCAACCACCTCAAAGTTTTTAACGACAATTCTTTCAGGAATATCATCAGAGTCTTGAGCAACAATTAAGTCTTGATTATTGGTCTTAGTTTCTGAAGATGTCTGTGCCTGGGATAATACGTAGGGTGAAGCGGGAACAGCAGTTTTTTGTTCTAGCTCAGAAACAGAGATAGTTAATAACTCTGAAGAATTATGGAAACTATCTTGATGTTTAGCTGTTTCAATTAAACTTATTTCTTCAGCATTTAATGGCTGTAATGGTGTAACTACTCCTGCTAAAACCAGCAAAGAAACTGATAAACGTGTTAGATAACCATACTTATCAACTTTATGAAAATTATTTAATCTGGACTGTCGCCAAAGAATATTTGGTGCAAACATACTTGTTTATTATGTTTTGAAAGAGCCACGTTATCTAATATTCCCAAAAATACTCAGTAAATAACGCAACAAGCATATTATAGATTTTAAATAATACAAAACCGACTAAAAAAAGTCCCCCAAAGTTGGGGGATTCTAAGTCTTAATTTCCGCTCAAAACTCAAAGAATACTAAGCTAAAGCGGCAGCAGCAGCCTTAACCCCAGCTTTGGCATCAAAATCATGACCAAGTTCTGTGAGTGTTGCTTCTAAACAAGAGATGGTAGTTAACAAATCACGATCGCTCACCCAGCCCAAATGACCAATACGGAAGATCTTACCTTTAAGATGATCTTGTCCTCCTGCCAGAGCAATATCGTATTTCTTACGCATAGTGGATCTAATGGCTTCAGCATCATCAGTTTTAATTGCCGTTACGGCAGTACTAGCTGCATTATCTGGTGCTAAAAGGCTTAAACCCATAGCTTTAGCAGCAACGCGACTAGCTTGAGTTAAACGCGCATGACGAGCAAAGATATTCTCTAACCCTTCTCGTTGCATCATTTGGAGGGCAGTTTGTAAACCAAACATTAAATTGATGGGAGGGGTAAAGGGAGTACTGTCCTTAGCGTTGGCTTTTTTGTATTTACCTAAGTCCATATAGAAACGAGGGAACTTACTAGTTTCATAAGCTTTCCACGCTTTATCGTTGACACAGATAAAACCCAAACCAGGAGGAATCATATAGCCTTTTTGTGAGCCTGATGCTACCACATCCAAACCCAAGTCATCAATGGGTAAATTATATGCACCCAAACTAGTTACAGCATCGACAATAATTAAAGCTTCGCCGTGAGCTTTTACGTGCTTATTGATTGTTTCTAAATCGTTGAGAACTCCCGCAGAAGTTTCTGAGTGAGTAATAACAACAGCTTTAATTTCCTTGTTGCTATCAGCTTCTAACAGGTTGCGAAACTCTTCCGTATCTAGAGGTGTTCCCCAATCAGAAGTAATCCGTTCGGTTTTTAGACCAAAAACCTCACAAATTTGCGCCCAGCGATCGCCAAATTTACCATTGACACCCACCAAAACGCGATCGCCAGGACTGAGGAAATTAATCATTCCCGCTTCCATTGCCCCTGTACCTGATACGTTGAGAGACAGTACTTCGTTTTTAGTTTGGTGTAGCCATTTTAAATTCTGATTAATCTCAGCGATTATCTTACTGAAATCACCGCTACGGTGTCCAATCGGATGTTTGCCTAAAGCGATTAATACCTTCTCTGGGACTGGGGTGGGCCCAGGAATCATTAACATATGCTTGTCTTCCATGAGTCTTCCTGATATTCAGCTAGTGGAATCGTTCATTTTATCTTATGGCAATGCTGTAAAAACATTTCCTAAAAAAATTAGTAGAAATTTACTTTACTTAGGAATCAAAACTGTTATCAAGAAGAATTAAGACTAAGATCTAATAACCAACATTTCATGGGATGATAAGAAACTGCTTTTCTGAAACGAATCGAGGTTTAAATAATAATGGCTCATCTTCGATTAGGCGACACTGTCCCTGATTTTACTCAAGCTTCTAATATGGGGGATATTTCCTTCTATGAGTGGGCTGGAGATAGCTGGGTAGTTCTTTTCTCTCACCCCGCTGACTATACCCCTGTCTGCACTACTGAGTTGGGTGAAGTTGCCAAACTCAGAGCGGAATTTGATAAGCGTAACGTCAAAACTATTGCCTTAAGTGTTGATGATGCTGAGTCTCATAAAGGCTGGATTGGGGACATTGATGAAACTCAAAATACCAAAGTTGACTATCCCATTTTGGCAGATGCGGACAAAAAGGTTTCTGACCTTTATGACATGATTCATCCCAATGCCAATGCCAAAGTCACTGTCCGTTCGGTATTCATTATCGATCCCAACAAAAAGTTGCGTCTAACTTTAACTTATCCCCCAAGTACAGGGCGTAATTTCCCTGAAATCCTCAGAGTAATTGATTCGTTGCAACTAACCGACAACTACCAAGTTGCAACTCCTGTTAACTGGAAAGATGGTGAAGATGTGGTAGTTGCTCCAACTATTTCCACTGAAGAAGCTAAACAGAAGTTTCCTAAAGGAGTCGAAGAAATCAAACCTTACTTGCGGATGACTCCCCAACCTAACAAGTAAAATTAAGCGATTAGCGATTATTGGTTGATTATTAAATATAAAATATAGACTATTTAGGGTGGGTTTAACCCGCCCTTTTTTATGAAAACACTACTAGCCATTAGTAATTAGTAATTTAGTTAACATGAGTAGCTCCATAATCAGCAACGAACAGCACCAACAAAAGATGCAACGTCGCAAGGAGGTTCAGGAAAAACGTTTAGCAGAGAAAAATAAAGAAAAAGGTTTAATTATTGTTAATACAGGTAACGGGAAGGGCAAAACCACCGCTGCGCTAGGTATGGTAATGAGATCCCTTGGTCATGGTTATCAAGTGGCAATTGTGCAGTTTATTAAGGGAGCATGGGAACCAGCCGAAAAAGCAGTATTAGGCAAATGGTCAGAGCAGTTAAAATTTCACGCTATGGGAGAAGGATTTACCTGGGAAACTCAAGATCGAGAACGAGATATGGAAAAAGCAATGGCAGCTTGGAAACAAGGATTAGACTATATTCTTAATCCTGATTATAGATTAGTTTTGCTAGATGAAGTTAATATTGCTCTAAAGCTAGGATATTTAGATGTTAATACCGTTATTCGTGGTTTAGAACAAAAACCGCCAGAGTCCCACGTCATTTTGACAGGAAGAGGCGCCCCAACTGAATTAATCGCGATCGCTGACTTGGTTACGGAAATGTCTTTGATTAAACACCCGTTTCGCGAACAAGGAATTAAAGCTCAGCCAGGAATCGAATTTTAACTCTAACTGCTAGTCTAGTCATCATTCACTATCAGTACAGGCAATCAGTTAATGAGCAGTAGAACCTCCAATAATGGGATTCAAATTTGGCTAGAACGTTTATTAGCGGGACTGTTTTTAGCAGGACAACTTGTTATTCACTTACTACAAGGCAAAATAAATCGTCGGAACACCATAGAACAAATGACCATAGTTGGGCCAGATTCCTTGGTAATCGCCCTAGTTACAGCCGCTTTTGTGGGGATGGTATTTACAATTCAGGTATCCCGCGAGTTTTTAAATTTTGGCGCAGTGCAAGCGATTGGTGGAGTCTTAGCCTTGGCTTTGAGTAGAGAACTAGCCCCTGTATTAACCGCAGTAGTACTTGCTGCGAGGGTTGGTTCAGCATTTGCTGCGGAAATTGGCACAATGAAAGTCACAGAACAAATTGATGCTCTTTATGTACTCAAAAGTGACCCCATTGACTATCTTGTTATTCCCCGTTTAATTGCCTGTTGTGCCATGTTACCTCTCTTGACTATGGTTTCTTTAGTGATGGGTTTAATGGGGGGTGTTTTTGTTGCGGCTCTTTTCTATAATATTTCCCAAGCGACTTTTATTGACTCTGTACAAACCTTTCTACAAATATGGGACTTAGTTAGTGCTTTGATCAAGGCAGTGATTTTTGGGGGATTAATCGCTGTTATTGGCTGTAATTGGGGATTGACTACAACAGGAGGAGCTAAGGGAGTCGGTGAATCGACTACTACGGCAGTGGTTATGGCTATAATTGCTATTTTTATTTCTAATTTCTTTCTGTCTTGGTTAATGTTCCAAGGTGTAGGTAGTCAGTTTCTTAATTAAACAAGCTTGGGTTGCATAAACACGTCGTAAGCCTTCGGGAGCAAAGATATCTCAACAAAGTTTATTGATGAGATATCTTGATTGAACAAGGGTTTCAGGATATTTGTGCAACAAAGCCGTTGTAAAATGGAGCTAGAGCTAGTGATATGGTGGAACAATCAACTTTTGATTCATCATTGAGGATAGCAAAATAGGAAACTAGCCAGATCTGTATAAATAAAATAAAAGTTTACAATACCCCAATGACAACTAACATTGAAGCTGAAAATTTTACTGGAGTAGTAGAACTCTCACCAAACTATAAAATACCATTGTTTCTGATTATGGGAGCTTGTGGTTTATTGGTTGTTTCTCCGTGGTTAGGAGGAGCGATCGCTCTACTGGGTTTGTTTTTGACAATACAAACAGTTTTAATTAGGTTGCAATTTACCACTGAGGCTCTTAATGTACTTCGTTCTGGTAGGATAATTCGGAGTTTTCCCTATAGTGAATGGTTGAATTGGGAAATTTTTTGGTCACCAGTACCCATTTTGTTTTATTTCAAAGAAGTTAAGAGTATTCATTTTCTACCAATTATTTTTGACTCCAAAGTTTTAGCCGACTGTTTGCAAAAATATTACCCTCGTTAGAAAATCAACCAGATTAACATTCTGTTCAAGTAAACTATATTATTTTATTTATCTTGGCGTTACTATGAATTCTGAAATCCCTCCAATTCCTGAATCTGATAATAATAATTCGTCTGATAACACCGACATTAATCCTATTGAGTTGGCAGATGAACCACTACTAGATGAGTCTGAGGTTGAATCTACAACATCAGAAGACAATAGTGATGCTTCGTCAGAACAAGATGTTATGGAAGTAGATGTTACTTTAGATACACAACCCTTGGCAGAAAATGTGGAGGATGAATCAGAATTAGAATCTGCCGATTCTGATAGTACCGAATTTTCCTCTTTAGAAGTCCCAGAGTTATCAGAATCAGCCGAGACAGAGGTATTATTAGAGTTCAGTAGCGAAGCTGACTTAGAAGTAGAAGAAAATCTACCTCTAGAAGACTCGACAAGCGAACCAGTCGAGAGAGAAAACTTGCTAGGGATTAGTAGCGAAGCTGACTTAGAAGTAGAAGAAAATCTACCTCCAGAAGACTCGACAAGCGAACCGGTCGAGAGAGAAAACTTGTTAGGGATTAGTAGCGAAGCTGACTTAGAAGTAGAAGAAGAAAATTTACCTCCAGAAAACTCGACAACTGAACCAGTTGAGAGAGAAAACTTACTAGGGATTAGTAACGAAGCTGACTTAGAAGTAGAAGAAAATCTACCTCCAGAAGACTCGACATCAGAACCAGAGTTATTCGTGGATAGCTGGTTAGATGAATCTAAGCCAGATGTAACCCTTGCCAATATTCCCCATACAGAAAATCAAGCCGTAGCAACAGACGATCAGATTGTTCAGCTAGAAGAGCAAAAAGCTACTTTGCATAGCGAAATTGAGGCATTGAAAGCACAAAAAGAGCAAATGCTATTGGAGCAGGTAAAACAAGTCCAGGACAGTATTGGACAGATGCTAGAGGAGGGAACTAAAGAATTACAAGAACGCAAAATGGCTTTGCAAATTGAGATTGAAAAGCTAGAACGCCGTAAAGAAAGAATTAACCAGGAAATGCGAAATAACTTTGCTGGATCGTCTCAAGAGTTAGCTGTTAAAGTTCAAGGATTTAAAGATTATTTAGTGGGTAGTTTACAAGATTTGGTAACTGCTGCCGAAAAACTAGAATTAGCCCGTGTCGAAGCTCCAGCTTCTAGAAGAAGGGAAGAACAGGTTAGAAGCCGAGAAAATCTTAGGAGAGATGATCGAGATAGAGGTAGAAGAAGAGAATCAGATGAGCGAGGTAGAGCAAGAAATGCTTCTGTTCAAAGTTCCTCAGCACAATTTTCTGAACCAACCTTTGCCGAGCAAACGAGAGTTATTCGTCAGCTTCTAGATAAATATCGCAATAATCCTGACTACTATGGCTCTCCTTGGCAGCTACGTCGTACTTTTGAAGCAGTTCATGAGCAAAAAGTTCAGGAATGGTTTTTTGTTCAAGGTGGTAGAGGGGCGGTGGATACTATGGGTAGTCGTCTGCAAAACATTCTGGTTGCTTCGGCAATAGTTTCAGTTTTACATAATCTTTATAGCGATCGCTTTCGAGTGCTAGTTTTGACAGATACTCCTGAAAACTTGGGTGAATGGCGCAGAGGATTACAAGATTGTTTGGGGATCTCTCGCAGTAATTTTGGTTCTAATCGTGGTGTAGTACTGTTCGATTCTCCTAATGTTTTGGTGCAGCGAGCCGAACGTTTGATCACAGACAAGTTATTGCCCCTGATTATAATTGACGAAACAGAAGAATTATTAAACTTAGCGGTTTTAAAATTTCCTCTGTGGTTAGCGTTTGCTTCAGGAAATAAACCAGCATCTCCTAATTATTTATATTAATTATTATTTAATTAGTATTAGGTATTTTTTTTGTTGCAAAAAGCCGCTAAACTGTGACTAAATATTTAATGCGGTAAGAAATTATGATAATTAACTTTGCTATTAGCGTATTGCTAATAGTTACAGCTTATCTATTGGGATCAATTCCTACTGGATATGCAGTTGGGCTTTACTTGAAAGGAATTGATATCCGAGAACATGGTTCTGGTTCGACTGGAGCAACTAATGTTCTACGAACAGTAGGTAAATCTGCGGCGATCGCCGTATTGGGGATCGATTTATTCAAGGGTTCTTTAGCACTAGCTTGCGTCAATTTATTTTATTCTCTTGCTCCTAGTGGATTATTATCTGATAGTTGGTATCCTTGGTTAATCACAGCAGCAGCTTTAAGTGCCATTATTGGACACAGTAAATCTATTTGGCTCAACTTTACGGGAGGTAAATCCGTTGCCACTACTTTGGGTGTTCTCTTAGTTATGAATCCTGTGGTTGCTTTGGGAACTTTTGCTAGTTTTGGGATTATTTTAAGTATTTCTCGAATTGTTTCCTTGAGTTCTATTTCTGGGGCGATCGCTGTTAATATTTTGATGGTGGCTCTAAATCAGCCTCTACCCTATTCAATTTTTGCTGCTTTAGCAGGGTTTTATGTGATTTTACGTCACAAAACCAATATTCAGCGTTTATTAGCTGGTATTGAGCCAAAAATCGGTCAGGCATTGTAAAATTGTCAAGCTGATTAAGGCTATTGATTTCAATAAATAAAAAATGAGCTTTATCAAGAAGTTTGCTAAGATTCCAGTAAGGGTAATAACAATTACTTTTACTGGAATCTTAATTTAAGAAGTATTTTTATTTTTATTTTTCCAGTCATTTCAATTTATAAGTCGATCTTAAAACTATCTCTATTATGAAAATCTGCTTGGTAAGTTGGATGGTTTAATGCCCAATAACTAAGCTGGTGATCCTGTTTTTCGATTACGGTAGTGATGCCAACTTCTAAATCTGGTTCGGCTGAAATAATTTTATGGAGATCGACTTCCAAGTTTAGTTGCCAAGAATCAGTCTGCTGTAAGACTGAAAAAGGTAATGAGCTAAAAACTATCTCTTCAGCGATATCTTGACGATAATCGAAGAAGCGAAATACATTCCAGTTTCCTGATGGTGAGAGATTAAATTCCCAATATTGGGTTGAGTCTTTAAGTCCTAAGAAAAATTCACAACAAGTATGTTCCCAGAGATCGTATCGGCGAGTTGGTGCTGCAACTGATTGAGGAACAATAATCGCCGACAAGTTACCTGAAAGTAGATATTTGATATTTAGTCGATTTTGCTGGCGGGAAATACTTCCAGTAATTTTAAGCTCAGGAGCAGTATTTGAAGCAAACGGTATTAAAGAAAAATCAGACTGTTTCATCGCATATCCTCAATTATCTTACGGATTGCTGTTTCTTGGGCTTCTATGCTTTCAGTTAGTTTAAATTGTACTAAGGCTCTGGCTAAATTGTGTTCTGGATAGTTAACCTTAAAATAAATGTTGTTTTCTAGGTAATCTGTAAAAAATCTTAGCCCTAATTCAAAAGCCAGCAGACGAATTGAGTCGTACACATAGTCATAATCGTTTTGGGTGAGAAAATCTTGAGCAATTTTTAAATAGCCTTGTAAGATAGCTTGAGCAAGTTGGGGTTCAAAGTTTACTTGTTCCCAGTTTTCAGTTTCTTCTCCTAAGAGATTACAACCCGATCGCAAACAGTCACCAATGTCATAATGAATTAAACCAGGCTTAACTGTATCAAGATCGATCATGGCTACTGCCTGTTTAGTAGAACAGTCAATCATAATATTATTGATTTTGGGATCGCCGTGAATTGTGCGTAGCTTGAGTTTTCCTAATTCTTTAGCTGTTTCCAAAACGTGAGCAAGTTCAGAGCGATCGCCAATAAATTTTAAGCAATAATTAATTTCAGGGGATTGTTTGATTGGAGTCGAAGCAATTACACGGTCATAATGTTTTAGATAGCCAGGAGTAATATGAAAACCTTCTAAGGTATCGGCTAATTGTTCCACGGGTAGATCATTGATTAAATTATGAAACATCCCCAAGCCATAACCAATTTCGTATCCATGATGGATATCTTGGATGGTGTCAAAAGATTGAGAATTATCAATAAAGCTGATAGCGCGCCAAAAAGAACCATCTTCGGCTATCCAATAGTTTTGCTTCTCTGGGGTAAATAACACAGAGGGAACTAACCAACGGCGATTTTCGGGTATGCTGGACTCTTCTAATCTTTGACGAACATAGTCAGACAAAATACAAATGTTGCTCATCACCAACTTTGGGTGAGAAAAAACCTTAGTGTTGAGACGTTGCAGAATGAATAACTGCTTGATGTCCAGAGTCAACCGTTCCCCGCCTTTGCAAGGCAGGGCTTTTCGAGACCCCGCGTCCCATCTACGTGGGATAATATCGCCGTCAGGCGCAAGGGAATGCTCGAATTGCGGTTGACCGCGGAAGGCGGTCACTAAAAAGGTGCTGTTGATATTGCCACTACCATATTGTTGAACATTAACGACTTGACCGTCTGGTTTAAATTGCTCGGCAATTGTCACAAGATGATTGAGGGTTTGCTTGTTTACCTTGAAATTATCTGTCATATCCTCCCCAGTCTTGATTTACAATTTTTGCTACGAAATATCTTTCACAATTAGAACATCATAGTGCCGTGAAGAGGATGTCACTAGAAGAAAGAAGTTATAAGTCTATTAAAAAAATGCCTTACCGAGTAAACAAATATAAACTATAAACGTACATTTAATTTTATTTTAAGTATTAACGCTACTATCCGTTGACCGTTAGTTAGGTAGATAAGGTCTAAAACTAGGAGAAAAAACCATTGCAGCTATTTAAATTAAAGGAGTGGACAGGAAACTATAGAGGAGACTTATTAGCAGGTATTCTTGTCGCTTTAGCCTTAATTCCCGAAGCTATTTCTTTTTCCATAATTGCAGGAGTAGATCCCAAGGTGGGACTCTATGCCTCTTTTATTATTGCGATTATTACGGCTATTTTTGGTGGTCGTCCAGGGATGATTTCGGCGGCTACTGCTGCTACGGCTTTGTTGATGACTCATTTGGTATCAGATTATGAGAATGGGTTGCAATATTTATTAGCAGCTTCAATTTTGGCGGGAATTCTCCAGCTATTTTGGAGTGCAATCAAACTGGCTAAACAACTGAAGTTCGTTTCTCGCGCAGTGATGATCGGCTTTGTTAACGCCTTGGCAATTCTGATCTTTATGGCACAGTTGCCGGAGTTGAGTCTAGATAATCCGACTTGGATGACGGTATATGCTATGGTTGCTGGTGCTTTGGCAATTATCTATCTGTTACCTCGCTTGACTACAGTTATCCCTTCCCCTTTAGTGGCAATTATCATCATTACAATTATTTCTGTAGTTACTAATAGTGGTGTCCCAACTGTCGGAGATCGAGGAGAATTACCTTCTACTTTACCTAGCTTTGCTATTCCCGAAGTACCTTTTAATTTCGAGACATTACAGATTATTTTTCCCTATGCGATCGCTATTTCCTTGGTGGGTTTATTAGAATCTTTCTTAACTGCTAATGTGGTAGACGATCTTACCGATACACCTAGTAATAAGAACAAAGAAGCATTTGCTCAAGGAATTGCTAACTTTGTTAGTGGTTTATTTGGCGGGATGGCTGGTTGTGCCATGATTGGACAGTCAGTAATTAATATTAAGTCTGGCGGACGAACTCGAGTTTCTACCTTGAGTGCAGGGGTCTTTTTATTGTTATTTATGCTGTTTTTGGGAACACAAGTCCAAAAAATCCCGATGGCAGTCTTGGTAGCAATTATGATTATGGTCTCTATTGGAACATTTAACTGGTCTGCTCTGAGGCAAATTCGCCAAATTCCCCGTAGCGAAACCGCTGTTATGGTGACTACTGTAGTGATGACAGTCTTTTCTCATAACTTGGCAATTGGAGTTTTAAGCGGAGTAGCATTAAATGGACTGCTATTTTCCCGCAAAATCGCTCAACTGGTTTTTGTCGATAGTGTTATCGATCTTCAAGGAGAGAAGCGTATTTATAATGTTGCTGGTCAGATATTTTTTGTTTCTATCAATGAATTTTTAGGCGCGTTTGACTTTAAAGAAGATATAGAATTTATCAAAATAGATCTTACTCATGCTCATTTATGGGATCAATCGGCGATCGCAGCTCTTGATAAGGTAGTAATTAATTTCCGTCGTAATGGTGCAGAAGTTGAAGTAGTCGGTCTAAATGAAGCTAGTGCTACCCTGGTGGATAAACTAGCCGTACACAACAAACTAGATTCTTTTGAAGATATAGCTAGTCATTAGCGATCGTTAATTATCAATGACCAAGACCAATGAAAAAAATTCTGTTATGCACCGATGGTTCTGCCTATGCTCGGGTAAGCTATGAATATGCAGCTTGGTTAGCACAGCGCAAGTCGTTTGCTATACAAGTACTTTATGTTACAGATAGTCGGGGAGAACAGGCAGTACAAGCTCCAGATTTTTCTGGAAGCATTGGCATTAACTCTTATCAACAACTTTTAAACGAGTTAGTAGAATTAGAAGCAGCCAGAGCCAAAGTAAATCATCAAAGAGCTAAAATTATTCTGCAAGAAGCCCAACAATTTTTTAGTGAGCGCGGTATTAATACTGTTAAACTAACCCACGAAACTGGTTATTTAGTTGATTTATTCCATAAACTAGAAAGAGACAGCGATTTAATTATATTAGGAAAACGGGGAGAAAACGCTAACTTTGCCACCGAACACTTAGGGGCAAATGTGGAAAGGATTGTGCGTTCAAGCCATAAACCTTGTTTAGTTACTCCCGGAGAGTTTAAACCAATAAATCGTATTTTATTAGCCTACGATGGCGGTAAAAGCTGTCAGAAGGCAGTAAATTATTTGTCTAAAACGTCTGCTTTTAGCGATCTAGAGTTACACATAATTTGTGTTGCCACCCGTGATGAAGAAACCGCCAGAAAAAATTTGGAAGTAGCATCAGAAATAGTTAGGACAACTGGTTTTAATCCTATTTGCGAAGTATTACATGGCAACCCAGAATCAGAAATGGAAAAATATGTGACAGCCAAAAATATCGATCTTCTCTTGATGGGTGCTTATGGTCACAGTCGTATTCGTCACCTAGTCATTGGTAGTACTACCGCTCAAATGTTACGCAGTTCTCATATACCTGTGGTCTTGTTTAGATAGATTTATTGAATAATTCAACAATTAAAATTGGGCAAATCTTATTTAGGTTTGAGTAATTGTTGACTTAATTCTTTGGTCTTGCTCAAATTAAAAGCAACAGGAATTATCATCGATTTAGGAGTCAAGATGCAGCCAGAACCTAAACCCTCTTCTCCAAAATTTCTTAGTTTAGTATTAATGATTGTGAGTGGAGTCCTAGTAACTGTTTTGGCGATCGCTCGTTGGACTCAGGTTAATTCTGTTGAACAACTCCAAGCATCCGATCCCAATGCAGTAATACTAGTTGAACCACAAAGGCGAATAACATTACCAAGTTTTGCCGAACAAGATGCCCAGTCGCTAAAATTTCCAGGGACAAGAATTAGTTATCAAGAACTAACAGCTGCCAAGATTCCTTATATTCCTGCTGAAGCCGAACAGCTGACTGAAACAGAATTCAAAATTGCGCGTCAGGCTTGGCAATACTTTAAAAACAACTGGAATGAATCAACAGGGTTAGTCAATTCTGCCGATGGTTTCCCCTCTGTAACATTATGGGATCAAAGCACGGCGATCTCTGCTGTGATAGCGGCTTATCAATTAGAGCTTATCAACGAAATAGAATTTACGGCGAAAATCAATCAAACTTTAGATACTCTGGCAAACCTACCTCTATACAAAAATGAATTACCCAATAAGGCTTATAACGCCAAAACTTTAATTCCTGTTAACTATAACAATGTTAAAAAAAAGGCAGCAATAGGTTGGTCGGCGATCGAAATAGGGCGTATGGCGTTATGGTTAAAAATTATTGCCAACAAGTATCCCGAATTTAAAACTCAAGCTGAAGCAGTCTGGCAGTCTTGGGATACCAAGCGTCTAATCCAAGATGGCTATCTATACGGTACATCCGTCTTTAATGGTGAAGAGCAATATAACCAAGAAGGACGTTTAGGTTACGAAAATTACGCCGCTTGGGGGTTAAAACTTTGGGGGTTAAATGTAGACCAAGCCCTAGACTATCAAAATAAAGCGGCATTTGTTAATCTTTATGGGGTAGATGTTCCCTACGATTTGCGGGATGCTCAAAACTCTGGAGACAATAACTATGTACTCAGCGAACCGTATTTCTTGGACGGAATAGAAACTGGCTTCCAAGCTTTACCCAAAGCCTATAGCGATCGCATTTTAGCGGCACAGGAAGCTCGTTATCAAGCTACTCAGCAATTAACGGCGATCGCTGAAGATAATCTCGATCGCAATCCATATTTTGTCCATAACACCCTGTATGTTAACGATCAACCCTGGGGAACTATTACCGATACAGGAGAAAACTACAACCATTTACGCTTTTTAAGCTCTAAAGCCGTTGTTGGCTGGCACGTACTTTACAATACTGAATATACTCAAAGACTCTTTAATTTTGTACAAGATAAATTAATTTCTCAGAATGGTTTGTATAACGGCTATTACGAAACTTTTAAAGAACCAAATAAAGCTTTAACTGCAAATAACAACGGTATCATTTTAGAAGCTTTACTTTATAAACAAGTAGGCAAACCTTTGTTAATTTGGGCAACTGAAGACGATTCTCAATGACATTTATGACATTTAATTTTGGTGAATAAGCTGTGGCGCATTTAAATTGCATATTATTTTCTATCCCGTGAAAAGTCAGGCTAAAACTTGAGTTTCTAACCATGCAGTAAGAGCTTGAGCATCTTTTAACCGTGAGATAATAATTGAAATCTAAACCAAATTATAGATGCACGACATTCCTGACTACCTTACCCACTACTATGAAGAAGGAAATATTCGACTCAAGAATATTTGCAACTACGATGATGTTGAAGCAGAAGCAATATTAACGAGTCTATTTGAATCTGGACAAAGAGCTTGGTTGCATCCTGGGTATCTTGAAGAACGGCGTGAAGTTGAAGCATGGCTCTACAATGATTTTGTTAAAAAAGGTAAAAAACCATATCTTCAGCATCCTCTTTATTTTGTTTTAGGAGAACATGATGATTTGTTTCAAAAAGGTGGTTTCTTTTCTTCAGCTAACCCCACCAAATTAAAAATTCCTTTATCGCTCTTTGACAGTGATATGATTTCATTTACATATCCTGATAGTATGCCTAGTTTTAATATTCCTCAAATAGAAAGAGGTAAACCTTATTTAAAATTCTCTTTCCGCACGTCAAAATGTAATATGTATTGATTATGTTTTCGCCCTGCCAAGGCGATTGCCTACGGCACTGGCGGAGCCAATCGCGTTCCTCCCGGACATTTTCTGAGTACAAAT
>JASJDX010000089.1 GCA_030064975.1 Pleurocapsa sp. MO_192.B19 | reverse complement strand
CTAAAAAATAAGATGTTAGACATAATCTTGAGCTTTTATTCCTAGAGCAAAAAAGGTTCAAATCCTATGGATGATTAGCTAATAGCTATTTATCTTCTCATTTTCCTATCTCGCTATCAAGTTTGATCATGCTCTCATAATTAAAACTCGCTGGGCGATAAATAGCTATTAGCTAATCATCCATAGGATTTGAACCTTTTTTGCTCTAGGAATAAAAGCTCAAGATTATGTCTAACATCTTATTTTTTAGTCATAAGAATTTTTTGAGTTTTTTCAATATAACTATCAGCTTGATTGATATATTTTGTTGTTTTAGGTACTATTTCAATGAGAATATTTGTTAGTTTTTCTCTTTGTTCTAAAGATAATTTATGATCTAATTGAGCTTGTTGTAAACTTTTTAAATAGCTTCCTAAATACTTGTCTAACTTAACAAAGAAATCATTAACTTGGTGATGTAGTTCTTGTTCAAGATAAATAGTAATTCTTTGTTGTATTGTATCTACAAATTTTTCACCAGATAAATTAATTTGTTCGGCAATTTCATGAACAGAAACCGTATAATAATCTTCTTTTTTATAGGGTTTTTGAATCTTTTCTTGGCTGTAGAAAGGAACAATTCCTAACCAATAATACCAAGCTCTTTTTCTTACTAAACATTCTTCGTAACCGTCATCAACTAGACGACTTTTGGTTTTAACTAGTTGTTGTTCTATTTGTATATCTTGCTCGCTCTTAATTATCGGCGATGGTAGATTTAGTTCAATTTCAAAATTAGTTTGGAGGCGATTTTTAGCTCGTTCGATAATTCCCTGGGTTTCTTGAATTAAAAATGCTTCTAAATCTGCTCTGGCTTGTCTTACTTCTACTTCAACATCTTGACTGACTTTTAAAATTAATTCTGTGAGTCTTTGTTTAGCTCTACCAATGGTTTCTTGAGTAAAATATTCGGCTTCTATTTCACTTTTAAAAGAAACAATACCTGCCGTTTTATATTCTAGACCCGCTTTAAGATTATCTGACACCCATTTGGGAAATAATTCAAAGTCTCCCAAATTACTTAATAACAAGTTTCTGGCCTGCATATCGGCTTTTTTGATGATATCTCCTTGTTCGTATTCTTCTCCAGCAAACAAGTTTTCCACATCGATCGCCGCTTCGGTTTTTAGTTGTTCTAGAAGGACTTGTAAGTTTTGTTGTAACTTAATTTTAATGTCGGCAATACTACTAAGGCGATCGCGACAAGACTCTAAATGACTTAAGTCGGTTTCTAGGGCTTTTATTTCTCCTTGTATTTTTGCCGTATCCTGAGAAATAGCATTACTACGAAGATTTAAATCATCTCTAATGGCTAACAAATGATTGCGACTCAGGTTAAGGGCAGTTGCTAAACATTGGGGGGCAGCATTTGCCATTAAAGCAGCGATCGCGCTATCAATAAAAGGAGCAAAACCTGACTTTCTCCAGAGTTTTTGAGCTTTTTGCGCCAAAATTTCGACTGTGATGTCGTCTATTTCTTCATCCCAATCAATTCCTAATACTTCCTGGGCTAATGAGGTGAGAGACTTTATTTCTAACAGTTTAATTCCTGGATGCTGCTGTATTTCCAAGAGAAACTTGGTTGCAGCAAAAGCACGGATAGCTGCTACTTCAAAAACGCGATCGCTATCGTTTTCTGGGTTGAGTCCTAAATCTGCCACCACAAAGTCTTTTACTTGTTGGGGAGTCATGTCTCCTTGACGACGCTGATCGATCTTATTGACTAAAACGTAAAGATTTTCTGTGCCAATAGATTCGATAATGGGCTGAATTTGTTGTTTAATTGCTTCGGCAGCTTCGTTGTTGAGTTGTGTAAAATCTAATACTACTAAAACAATTGAACTACGACGTAATTGTTCTTCAACTACCTCTGTTAAGCGTAAACCTTCTCCCGCTTCATTAGGCCCTGGAGTATCAATAATAGTTAAATTACCTAAAGTTTCTGCTTGTTGATTGTTGCCTATACTCAATAAGGGGGTTTTAATATGGGGGACATCTTTTAGTTGAGCAATCGGATCTTTGAGAGGCTCAACTACACTATAAACACGAATAATATGATTGAGACGATTTAAAGCAGCAGCGATCGCCTGAGTACCGATAATTTGTGTGGCGAGATTAAAATTGCTAGAGGTGGCAATTTCTGCGAGTAAATCTAATAAGTGAGGATAGCGGTTTAGTCTTTGCTGTAAAGATTCAATTCCAGACTGATTGACTTTTTGTTGGATCTCCTCTTCAATATTTTGAAATAGATTTAAAGTATCCTGACTAAGATGTAAGACTGGCTGCTCGATTTCGGTGCTAAAAACAATTTCTGTGGGGATAGTAGTCATAGCAACGGCACAGCTAGGTAATAATTCCTGTCCTGCGATCGCATTAATAATAGTTGATTTGCCAGCCTTCATAGGTGCAACAATTGCCATTCTTAGCTGTAAGTCAGCGACATTTTGCCCCGCAGCAGCGATTTGTTGTTGAAACTGATTGTATTTGCTTTCCGCTTCACTATGATTTAAGTCTGCTTGAGTGTTATCGATTAAAAGTTCAATTTCATCTAATAATCCAATCACGTCTTGTTGCAGACTGTCTATATTAATTTTATTTTTATCCTCAGATTGTTGAGCATTAGACTTAATATCAACCATATAATCAACTTTTTTAAAAACTGTTGTTTCGAGTTTGGCATATCTATTATCAATAAACCTCAGTAGAAAACACCAGGATTTACTTGCTGCCATTAAAAAATCCGAAATTACAGGTATTTATTTATTGCTCAGAGTTGACTGATTTTTAATTATTTTTAGTGGGACGAAAAGTATTAAGAAAATTAAGTAGAGGATGAAGATTACGGGATTGAATCCATAATCTGCCTTGCCCACTAAAGCGACATACTAAACCTTCTCCACCAAAAATTCCTGTTGCTAAGTTACTAAAAGAAAGCCCCCCTATAACTTCCACATCATAATTAAGGCTATCTTCAAAGGCGACAATATAACTCGTATCCACCACATAATTACCAGTTACAGGAATTTCGACAATTCCACCATAGGAACTAAACCAAAAATCTCCTGTTCCTGTTGCCCTTAATAAAAACAAAGATTCCCCACTGAAAAAGCCTTTTAGCCCCTGAAATTTACTATCTAATTCAATATTAGGACTACAGGCAACAAAACCCGAACCCTGCACCATCAAATTACATTTCTTGGTTAAATAATAATGTTGAATATCCCCAGGAACATTAGGCGAAATATATAATTCACCGCTTCTACCTTGGGCAGTAAATTCATTCACAAATAGAGATTCTCCCCCCAACATTCTGCCTATTCCTTTTCCCAAACCTCCCTTAATTTTAGATTTCATTTTTAAGCACGTATCCATTGCTGCCATCGCCGAGGCTTCTACTAATACCGTCTGATCTACTGGTATATCTAATACCAAAGAAGCATAAGCAGGAGAATGTTCAATACGATAAGGAATGTCGTTGTTCATATCTGTAAATTTTTATTTGTAGGGGCGATTGGTTAATCCCCCAGAGATAGGACAATTAAAAATAGGATTATTAATCTATCTGGCGGGAAGCAGCGAACCAATTAGTGAACCAAAGCCACTAACACTATGAGTTTGGCAATATACTTTGCCTTGCCCGCGAAAGCGACAGACTAATCCTTCTCCACCCAAGAATGAACCAATCCAACTAGAACTAGCTTTAGTAACATTAAAATCAAGAGTTCTTTCAAAAGCGACAATATGTCCTGTATCGACAGTGTATTCTCCATCTACGGGAATGGCATAAATACCACCAAAGGAAGTTAAGATGGCTTTGCCATAACCAGAGAGGGTAAGCCAAAAAACTGACTCCCCAGAAAAAACTGTTTTTATTCCCTGAAAACCTAAATCCACGTCTACTTGGGAACTACAGGCTAGATAAGAAGTAGCTTGTACCACTAAATCTTGTCCTTCCATGTCGTAAACTAATAAATCACCCATTAACTTGGGTGCTAACCAAATTTCATTACCATTCTGATGCGAACTAAACTGACTAAGAAATAAAGATTCTCCTGCAATCATTCTTTTTAAACCCCCCATAATACCACCACCTCTTCTTCCTTGGCGCATGGTGGTATTAACTTGTAGGGAATCACTCATGGCAATCATTGCCCCTGCTTCAGCAATGATCTCTTCTCCTGCATCCAATTGGACACGAGCGATCGCACTATCAGGCTGGTGTAATAATTCAACCTCCATTTTGTAAAAACCTCTCAGCTAAATTACCTGCTTGAGACATCCGACGATTTTTGGTATTGAGTTTGAGCATTTTGGGAGTTAAAAACTTTAGCAAGCCATCCATGCTACGAGATTGTAAATAAATATCCCCATTGCCCGATAAACGATTTACAAAGCCCTCTCCAGAAGTCATTGAACCAATTAACCCCCCAGAAAGCCCAATGCCCATCTTGATCCCTGGTTCATAAGCGACGAGGTGGGAATTATCAACAATAAACTCTCCCTGAACCGTTTTTTTAGTAATACCTCCATAAGCCCCAAAAAACACTTTTCCCCTACCCGAAAGCTTCAGTTTAAACCAGCCTTCCCCCGCAAAGGCGCTCTTAAAACCAGCCCAGCGTACCCCCATTTGAATACCTGGAGTATGAGCAATATAAGCACCTTTTTGAAAATAAATTGCTTTTCCCTCAAGAGCGATCGCTTCAATATCTCCCAGGTTAGATTGAGTTAAAACAAGACTTAAATTCTGTCTAGTTTGGTTGGTAAAAACATTAACAAATAAAGATTCTCCGCCCAAAAACTTCCGCATCAAAGCAGGAAAGAAGCCCCCAGAAAATTCCGTTTTCATGGTCAATTGGCTATCCATACTCACCATTGCGCCAGCTTCAGCAGTAATCTTATCTCCTGGTTCAAGAGTTACAAAAATAGCGGCGAATGCTGGTTTATATTTAATGTCGCACTGCACAATTTTTACGATGTTTACAATTAGTTTATTTTTTATTTCTAGTATGTCTAATAATTAAATAATGTCAATAACTAATGGCTCAGTACAAATAACTATTTCTAATCAAAAAGAAGCAGTATACAATATACACCAAACCTCTTAAAATAAGCGATTTATAATTAAGAATAATTAATAATTTTTATCGTAAATAACAATTGTTAACAAGTTATATCGTTGAGGAAGTTTGTCAATATCTCAGGTATTAATCTTAGTGCTAAATAGAAAACAAAAAATTTGAGGCTTCTAGGGTTCCGATTTAAGCTATATATCTTAAATGGCTGGTCCAAGAGAAGCGATCTACCCTGATCGAGTTTTGCTTGTATTTTATACATATGATTTTGGTAGTACACGGCGGGAAAAAAGCCCGGGAGATTGAGATAACTTTAGCAAGTTCCTCAGACTCCTGGGCTTTGTTTGTATTTTTAGACTAATCTATAGAGGAAAATCAATAATATATGAGTGAGTCATCTTTTTCAGCACCCAATAATAATTCCAGCGAAGCTCAACGAGCGTTAGAAAAAGAAACTAGACTACCACTTTCAGGATGGCAACAGGAGGTAGAACAGGGACTAGAATTCGGTTTAGAGGCTGCTGAAAGTATTCGAGATCGCTCTATTCCTAATTTTTCGCGAGGAGAACTACCCCACTATGCAGGGATTAATACTTTCCTTAAAGCTCCTTATCTAGAAAATGTTCATAATGTCGGACAATATGATGTGGCGATTGTAGGTGTTCCTCATGACTCTGGTACAACCTATCGCCCAGGAACAAGATTTGGCCCTCAGGGAATTAGGCGTATCTCTGCTTTATACACTCCCTATAACTTTGAATTGGGGGTAGATTTACGGGAACAGATCACCCTCTGTGATGTAGGAGATATTTTTACGATTCCTGCCAATAATGAGAAATCCTTTGACCAAATTTCTAAAGGAATTGCCCATATCTTTGCTTCGGGGGCATTCCCGATTATCTTAGGGGGAGATCATTCTATTGGCTTTCCTACTGTTCGGGGAATATGTCGCCATTTGGGAGACAAAAAAGTTGGCATTATTCACTTCGATCGCCATGTAGATACCCAAGAGACAGATTTAGATGAAAGGATGCACACTTGTCCTTGGTTTCATGCGACTAATATAGCCAATGCCCCTGCTAAAAATCTAGTACAACTAGGTATTGGTGGTTGGCAAGTACCCCGCCCAGGAGTCAAGATATGTCGGGAAAGATCGACCAATATCTTAACCGTTACAGATATCACGGAAATGGGCTTAGATGCTGCTGCCGATTTCGCTTTAGAGAAAGCTCTAGATGGTACAGATTGCGTATATATCAGCTTTGATATTGACTGTATTGATGCTGGTTTTGTGCCTGGTACTGGTTGGCCTGAACCTGGTGGTTTAATGCCTCGTGAAGCTTTGTATTTACTGAAGAAAATTGTCCAAAATGCTCCCGTTTGTGGACTGGAAATTGTCGAGGTATCTCCTCCCTACGATATCAGCGATATTACCTCTTTGATGGCAACTCGCGTTATTTGTGACACGATGGCTCATCTAGTACTATCGGGGCAATTACCCCGTGAATCAAAACCAGCCTATATCCATGAGGAAGCACAACATGTAGATTCTCTTTGGGAGTAGGGAGTAGCAATTATTGTCAACTAATTTTTGACCCCTGACCTAAAATCAACGTACCCTACTCCGTAGAAAACCACTGTAATTTGCTACAAAGATTGCTATGACGGAAGTTCCTGCATTACACCAAATGAATCCTCAGAGTCGATTTACTAGTCGTGCTGAGGACTATGCTAAATATCGTCCTAGTTATCCTCGTGCGGTAATCGATCGCATTGTGTCTGACTTGGGCGATGTATCTAAGTTAGTAGCTGCTGATATTGGTGCAGGAACGGGGATTTCTAGTCGCTTATTGGCAGATAGAGGAATTAAAGTTGTTGCTATTGAACCCAATATAGCTATGAGGGAAGTAGCCCAGACACATCCCTTGGTAGAGTTTCGTTATGGTAGTGCAGAAGATACGAGTTTACCTGATGCTTCGGTAGATTTAGTTACTTGTTTTCAAGCTTTCCACTGGTTTAATCCCGAACCTACCCTTAAGGAATTTGCCCGTATTCTTAAACCTCAAGGAAAAATTGCTTTAGTGTGGAATAATCGTGATGTTGATGGAAATGATCGATTTACCCGCCAACACGATCGCATTATTACTCAAGCCTCAAATAATAGTCCAATTCACTCTTGTTTAGATTGTAAAAGCAATTTACTGATTAACTCTCAGTTTCCTAACCTAAAGCACCATACTTTTGCTCATCAGCAAGTTTTTAATCAAGATGGACTGATTGGATTAGCTATGAGTGCTTCTTATATACCCAAAACAGGAACAGCACATCAAAAATTAATTACCGATCTAACAGATTTATATCAACAATATCGCGATGATAAGGGTTTAGTTTACCTAAAATATCAAACCAGTCTTTATCTCACTGAATTGTCAACCCCAGATCATTAGTACAAAACAATGTACAAACTTTACGATTTTCTACCTTCTGGCAATAGTTATAAAATTCGTTTACTGTTAAATCTCTTAGATATTCCTTTTGAAAAAATTGATGTCAATATTTTAGCTAGAAAAACCAGAACTCCAGAATTTCTCAAGAAAAATCCTAACGGCAAAATACCGTTATTAGAAATTGCCTCAAATAAATTGCTGGCAGAATCGAACGCGATTTTATATTATCTCAGCCAAGGAACAGATTATTTTCCCCAAGACAATTACGCTCAAGCTCAAGTAATGCAATGGCTCTTTTTTGAACAGTATAGTCACGAACCTAATATTGCCACTGCTCGTTATTGGATCAGTATTCTCCAACAACCAGAGCAACACAAAGAACAACTGAAACATAAACATAGATTGGGCTACGCAGCATTAAACGTAATGGAACAACATTTAAGTAATCATAATTTTTTTGTTGGAGAAACCTACACTATTGCTGATATTGCTCTTTATGCTTATACCCATGTTGCTGATGAGGGAGGATTTGACTTAAATAAGTATCCAGCTATCCTCGCTTGGTTCAAACACATCGAAGTTAACCCTAAACATATTTTAATTACCGATACCTAGCTATTTTCGTCATTCCTTATCCCTCATCCCTTATCCCTCATCCCTTTAAAGTTATGCACGAAACTGATATGACCAAGGCGTTGATTTTAACCATGAAAGATTGGTATGAATCGCAGCCAGAAAAACCTCAAATTGAAAAAATCCATCTGATTGTCGGACAGTTTACCTGTGTTGAACCCATAAGTCTTAAATTTGCTTTTGAAATACAAACACGTAATACTTTTTTAGAAGGGGTCGAATTAATAATTAAAGATGTTCCCCTCATTGCTTTTTGCCACAGTTGTCAACAAGAATACAAACCACAAATTGGCTTGCAATATAGCTGTCCCGACTGTAAATCACCAATGGAAGATATCAGATCTGGACGAGAACTAAAAATAGACCACATCGAATACTCATCTCTTAAGAAGCAAGTAACAAGTAACTTAAGCTAGCAAAATTTCATTTCCTCATCCTTTATCCCTCATCCTTCATCCCTCAAGAATATGCATCAAACATTTAACGCCGCAATTGAACTAAACTTGCTTCACGCCAACCAAGAAGGAGCAAACCATAATCGCACCCATTTCGATGAATGGGGTATTACTTGTTTAAATCTAATGAGTAGCCCTGGGGCGGGTAAAACTGTTTTACTAGAAAAAACCCTTGCTGCCCTACAAGATAAATTAAGCATGGCGGTGATTGAGGGGGATATGACAACAGAATTAGATGCCGATCGCTTGCGACAATATAATGTTCCTGTAATTCCTATTAATACAGGACGTTCTTGTCATTTAGATTCCAAAATGGTTGCAGGGGGAATTCATACTTTAAAACAGGAATACGATCCTGAAACTATTGATTTAGTCTTAGTCGAAAACGTCGGTAATTTGGTTTGTCCAGCCGAATTTGAAGTCGGAGAACACGCCAAAGTTGCTTTATTGAGTGTTACCGAAGGAGAAGACAAACCCTTAAAATATCCCGTAATGTTTCAGGAAGCTGATTGTTTGTTAATCAGCAAAATAGATTTAGCTCCTTATCTAGATATTGATTTAGAACGTATTGCCCAGAATGTCCGTCAGATGAATCCTGACGTAAAGATCATTTATGTATCGGCTCAAACAGAAGTTGGTTTAAATCTTTGGTTTGATTGGTTACTAACTCAAGTGCAAAATAACAGCCTAGTAACTACCACTTAAAAAGAGCTTTATAAAACTACAGAATTCACAAAATCAAGATATCGATGTAAAGTTATTTCAGACTAAAAAATAAATATTATTTTTGTTTCCAAGATGTAATTAATTTTTTGTTTTCAGTCTATGTTATGTATTTCGTTATGTATTTCTAAATAGTTAATAATGTTGATCAATAGAAGAAAATTACTATCATTACTGAGTGTATTTTGTCTCAGTTTGGTATTGACTATTAGCTGTTCTCAGAGTCCTCAATCTTTTTTAGAATCAAATAATCAAAACTCCCCTAGTGGTGATGCCATAGTCATCGGCTATAGTAACTGGGCTGGTTGGTGGCCTTGGGCGATCGCCGAAAAAGAGGGAATGTTTGCCAAAAATAATGTTAACGTCGAAATGAAATGGTTTGACGGCTACTTAGAATCAATGCAAGCTTTTGCCGCAGGTCAACTAGATGGTAATTGTCAAACTCTTAACGATACTATTTCTTTTGCTACGGATTCAGTTAATGGACAAGTAGCAATTTTGGTTAATGATAATTCAGCGGGGAATGACAAAATCATTGTTACTGAAGATATCAACAAAATTGAAGATTTAAGAGGTAAAAAAGTCGCCGTAGAAGAAGGGGTAGTTGACGATTTTCTACTGACTTTAGCATTAGAATCAAAAGGCATGAAACGGGAGGATGTAGAGATTATTCCCCTAGAAACGGGGGCTGCTGCTGCCGCTTTTGCTTCAGGACAAGCTGATGCTGTTGGGGCTTTTCCTCCTTTTTGGTTGACTGCACTCAAGCGTGAAGGTTCTAAAGAATTAATTTCTTCTAAGGAATTTCCTGGCGCAATTCCTGATTTATTAGTTGTTAGTCAAAAGCTAATTGATGAACATCCAGATAAAGCTCAAGCTTTAGTAAATACCTGGTTCGATGTAATGGATTTTATGGCGCAAAATCCTGAAAAAGCTGATGAAATTATGGCAGAAAGAGCAGATGTCACAGTAGAGGAATTGCAATTGTTTAAAGAAGGAACCAAAATGTTCACCATTGAAGATAATTTAAAAGCTTTTAGTGATGGTGACAATATGAAACATATGCCATTTGCTGCTCAAAAAATGTCTAAATTTATGCTCGATGTTGGCTTTATTACTGAAGTACCAGATCTGACTAAGATTTTAGACGATCGCTTTGTTAAAGCCTATGCTAAGGCTAAAAAATAAAAGCTAATTAGTAGCTAAAACTTGTTTGATCGATAATTATGCTACTCGACTAGTACCGCTTCGCTCTTTGTAGTAAATAGTAAGTTACCTGGCTTTCAACTTAAATCAATGATGGGTTTATTTAGCCCACGTCCACTAGCTTAATTTATTTTATAAGTAATTTAATTTATTAAGGTTTTAAAGTAATTTTATTAGGCTATATTTATTAGTTTATTTATTAGTTTGTTAGAAAATTATGATAATAAATTTCCACTATAAAATTCCCCTATAAAAGTCATGAAAACGCTTAAAACCCAGCCACCACAAGCTACAAGAGCTACAAGAGCCAATTTGAGACCTACTATCTTTTGGCGTATAACCGAAGATATTCCTCAGTATTTATATTGGATATTAATTAGTTTTTCGCTCATAGCACCTTTATCTATTTGGTTTCTGGTTAGTAAATATGCAGGAATAGATTCAACCTTTCTCCCATCTCCAGGGAATGTGATCGAAGCCACAGGTAAATTATGGTCCCAAGGATATTTGACAACAGATACATTCGCTAGCTTTACCAGAGTTAGTCTAGGATTTATCTTGTCAGCTATAATTGCCGTTCCTTTGGGAATTTTGATGGGAACTTTTGCTAGCATTCGTGCTTTATTTGAACCGATTATTGGCATTATTCGCTATATGCCAGCACCCGCTTTTATTCCCCTATTAATTATTTATCTTGGTATTGATGAAGCACCTAAAATCGCGCTGATCTTTATTGGCACAGTGTTTTTTAATCTTCTAATGATTATGGACAGCGTCAAATTTGTTCCTCAAGATTTAATTGAAACTACTTATACTTTGGGTGGTAAACGTTGGCAGGTATTATTCTTAGTAATTACTCCTTATATCATTCCTCGTATTATTGATACATTTCGGGTAAATATGGCGGCTTCTTGGAACTTAGTAGTGGTTGCTGAATTACTGGCAGCAAATGAAGGTTTGGGAAAAAGAATTTTATTAGCCCAAAAATTCTTAAGAACTGAAGAAATTTTTGCCTGTTTAATTGTTTTAGGTTTGATTGGTTTTGCAATCGACTTATTCTTTCGTTTATTAGTTAGATTTACTTGTAAATGGGCATTTTAATTAAGTAATCAGTAATCAATAATGCATCTAGAAATATTTCATCTTTATAAAGAATTTTCCAGTAAGAAAGGAACTATAGTCGCTCTTAAAGATATCAATATGCACGTTGAGACAGGAGAATTTGTTTGTGCAGTTGGGGCTTCTGGTTCGGGTAAATCAACGCTTCTGCGGCTAATTGCAGGTCTAGATTATCCTACTTATGGAGAAATTACGGTAGATTATCAACCAGTAACTAAGCCTGGTGCAGATCGGGGAATGGTATTTCAGAAATACACTCTCTACCCTTGGATGAGCGTACAGAAAAATGTGGAGTTTGGTTTAAAATTGTTGGGAATTTCTGCCTCCAAACGCAGGGAAAGGGCATCTTACTATCTAGATATAGTAGGTTTAGCAAATTTTGCCAAATCGTTACCCAAAGAACTTTCTGGCGGCATGAAACAGCGGGTAGCGATCGCTCGTGCCTTAGCTACTAACCCTAAAATCCTCTTGATGGATGAACCTTTTGGAGCCTTAGATATTCAAACCAAAGAAAGTATGCAGCAATTTCTCTTGGAAATTTGGCGCAAAACAGGCTCTACCATCCTGATGATTACTCACGACGTAAGAGAAGCGGTATTTTTGTCTCAGAGAGTTTATGTCCTTTCGGCTCGACCTGGTACAGTAAAGCAAGAATTTAAAATTAACTTACCCAACGATCGCGATTATCGGATAAAACGTCAACCTAATTTTCATCACCAAGCAGACGAAATCATGGACTTACTAAGAAACATATAGATTTAGGTTGAGATTTAGGTTATTAGTTGTCAGTTACTATTTCCTCATCTTTCCTTCCTTTGAAATCCTTGATCCTTTTAAAATCCCTCACGCTGAGATAGCGATCTGTGCGAATTTCCTGGATTACTGCACCTACTTCCTCTTCATCTTCACCCAAAGTACTAAAAATCTGTCTACCCATTTCTAACGCTGCTTCAAATTCTGGCTGTACCACTTCAGTTGCACCTATTTTGGTTAATAGGTCAATTTCGCGATCGCTGTGAGAGCGAGCAACTATGTCTATTCCTGGAGCAATTTCCATTGCTTGCTTGAGTAAAATACGGGTGCTAGAAGGATCGGGAAGAGCGATCGCTAGAGCTTTTGCCTTTTCTAAGTGTGCTTTTTCTAAGACTAATTTTGCATCAGCATCCCCAAAAATATAAGGTATTGATTCTTGGCGCAAACTTCTAATGGCAGCCTCACTGTTTTCGATCACCAGCACTAGATAACCGCGATCGCGTAATACTTTAACTATGACTCGTCCTACCCTACCGTAACCTGCTACAACTATATGATCGCAAATAGTTTCGGGAATAGATATATCTTTAGTTTGCTGTCGCTGTTCTAAATAATCAACAATCAAAGGCATGGTTGCCAGTTTTTGAGCTATTTCTGGAGAAAATTTCATGCCAATGGGAGTCAACACCAAAGTAATCGCCGTTGTACCAATGAGTAAATCGTATTGATCCTGATTAATAAACCCTAATTTTTCTCCCAATACTGCTAAAACAAAAGAAAACTCCCCAATTTGGTTTAATCCTAGACTACTGATAACTGCGGTTTTAAAAGAATAGCCAAACTGCCAAATAATCGGCAAAACAATACTTGCTTTACCCAACATTACCAGGGTAACTAAACCAATAATTACGCCAAAATTTTGCCATAGAGTAGTGGGGTTGATCAGCATACCAATTGAGGCAAAAAATAGACTAGCAAAGGTATCCCGTAACGGTATCATTTTAGCCAAAGCTTGATCGGAATAATCAATTTCCGAAATGGTTAACCCTGCCACAAAAGCACCCATTTCAATTGACAAACCTAAGCTAGCAGTAACTAATGCAACTCCTAAACATAAAGCAATTACCGTCAGCAAAAATAGCTCGCTGTTTTCAGTTTTGGCAACGGTAGTCATTATACGGGGAATTAGCCAGTAACCCGCAGCGATCGCACTAGCAAAAAACAGTACAGCTTTAATTACCGCCGCAACTAAGGCAGGAACTAAATTATCTGGTTGATTGAGTGCAGGTAGTACCGCCAGCATTAACCCCAAAGCTAAATCTTGGGCAATTAATATCGCTAGCATTACCTGACCATGAATCGTGTTAACTTCCCCTCTTTCAGTTAAGGTCTTCAGTACTACTGCTGTCGAAGAAAGAGACAAAACTGCACCCATAAAAACTCCTTCTATGGGAGTCTGTACCCAACCCAATAAGATGGTAAAAACAGCAACCAGAGCGATCGTTAAACCAATTTGTAATAAGCTACCTTTGATGGCGATATCCTTAACCCGTTTAATTTCAGCTAAGGAAAACTCTACCCCCAAGGCAAAAAGTAAAAAAGCAACACCAATTTCAGCTAAAGATTTTATTTCTGCGATTTGAGTAATTTGTCCCAATCCAAAAGGACCAATTATTAAACCACAAGCAAGATAACCCAACAAAACAGGCTGGCGCAGACGATGGGCGATAAAACCTCCTAACGCTGATGAGCCAAATACAGTTGTGATGTCAAAAATGAAAGTGTGATCTACTCCTGCCATGTCATCAGTGATGGATGCTCGGTAATCATTAATGATATCAAATGCAAAAAACAGAAAAACAAAATTAAGCAGAACTTGAGTCTATCAAATAAATCATTATTAGTAATTTTTAGTTTTACATAATCCTAGACTAATCACTATTATCACTATTATTGTCCTGTTGAACCAAACCCATCAATACCTCTAGAAGTGTCATTCAGTTCATCGACTGAAACAATTTTAGCCTGAACAATTGAGGCAATAACCATCTGGGCAATTTTCATACCTGGAATAACTTGAAATGCGATTTTTCCGTGATTGATTAAAAGAATCCCAATCTCTCCTCTATACCCAGCATCAATTGTTCCAGGTGAATTTAATACTGTAATTGAATGCTTTAATGCCAATCCACTTCTAGGACGTATTTGTGCTTCTGTATTTGGAGGAAGAGCGATCGCAATTCCCGTATTAATTAACTTGGTTTCTCCTGGTAATATTTCTTGTTCTTCAATCGCAAATAAATCCAATCCCGCATCTCCAGGATGACTATAGCAAGGAATAATAGCTGCTGAGTTTAGTTTTAAGATTTTGATTTCCATGATTTTAATACTGTTAGCTTTCTACTTTGCGTCTGTAAAGCGAAAACTGGATTTTTGTTAAAAAACAAAAATTTGATTGTTTTTCTCTTTTGTCCAAAAACGTTATCTAAAAAACTGCAGCTTTAAAGATAAACCTGGTTGCTCTGCCATAATAGATTATTTCGATGCACCAAACTCCAATTCATCATCGTTCCAGTTTTCCAGAAACTATAGTTTAGTTTTATTGGGGCAAAGCTACTAAATAAAAGATATTATGACCAAGTCAGCAACTCATAATCCTGAGATTTAGGTATAGTTAATTAATTATTTTTAGGAACAATTACAGTATTATAAGGTAATTTTAAATAACTAGCTTTGTTTATTTATTTTTCCAGTATAATTATCTAGTATAAGTATTTTATAGTTGATTTAACCTAGCTACCAGAGCTACTTAATTCTAAATATTTTACTGATTTAAATTGGGTACAAAATTTAAGGTGTAAACAAACTGATGTGCCATGAAAAATGACGGACCACAACAATGGTGTAAAAAAAACAATTGGACTGAACTAAGAAAACTGGAAAATGGTATTTGGGTAGCTTTTCCTCCAGGAGGCTTAATTGAGACTCCTTTACCCGATCAACCAGAAAAATATGAAGTGCAATTTAAAACTAATCGGTTTCAAGATATTGTGAATGGTGCGATTTTGATTGTAGCTGCTGTAGGGTTAGGAGCGATCGCTTTAATTATGTCGCCTTACTTTCTTTTATCGATGATGAGTCGCTACAACAAACAAAAGTCTATGACTTAATTTATAGTAGTTTTAGATTGGTTAAAACGCAGATCTTAGAGGTGAAAGATAAGGGCTGATAATAGATAACTTGTGATTTCAAATTAGAATCACTATAACTATAGTATTCAGCGAAATAATCTTGTGATTAATCTTTAATGGTCAATAGCCAGTCTAAATCTAGTTTTCAGCCACCCAAACCTCAAAATGCTGTCGTCAAATCTTCTTTAGTATCAGAGCCAGATAAAACCTGGACAATTGAAGATAGTGCCAAATTATACAATATCAAAGGTTGGGGAGAACCTTATTTTGGCATTAACGCGGCGGGTAATGTCACTGTTGCCTCTGATGGCGAACAAAGAAATCTTTTAGATTTAGCTAAATTAGTTGAATCTCTCAAAAAGCGTAATCTCAATTTACCAATTCTAATTCGGTTTCCTGATATCTTAGCCGATAGGATTGCAAGGCTTCAGGAGTCTATGGAACACGCGATCGCGCGCTATAACTATCGAGGCAAATATCAAGGGGTTTTCCCAATTAAGTGTAATCAAAACCGTCATCTAGTTGAAGCTCTAGTCCGCCACGGCAAACCATATCAATTTGGCTTAGAAGCTGGCTCTAAACCAGAATTAATTATTGCTTTGGCTAGTCTGGAGTCGAGAGCAGCAGCTATTCAACCGCTATTGATGTGCAATGGTTATAAAGACCGAGAATATATTGAAACTGCCCTATTGGCGACCAAACTGGGACAAAAACCGATTATTATTATCGAACAACCCCAAGAAATTGATTTAGTCTTAGAAATCAGCCGAGAGTTAGATATCAAACCAATTCTGGGAGTTCGTGCCAAGCTAGATACTAAGGGAATAGGTAGATGGGGTAATTCTACAGGCGATCGCGCTAAGTTTGGTTTAACCATTACTGAGATCTTACAGATGGTAAGGCAATTAGAGGCAGCCCAGAGGTTAGATTGTTTACAACTATTACATTTCCATATAGGCTCACAAATCTCTGCCATCAAAGTAATCAAAAATGCGATCCGCGAAGCTAGTCAGATTTATGTACAGCTAGTTAAACTTGGTGCCAAGATGCAATATCTAGATGTAGGTGGAGGTCTAGCAGTAGATTACGACGGTTCAAAAACCAACTTCTACGCTTCCAAAAACTACAATATGCAAAATTATGCTAACGATATTGTGGCTCAGGTAAAAGATGCTTGCGACCAAGGTAATATTGCTGTCCCTACTTTGGTTAGTGAAAGTGGTAGAGCGATCGCTGCTCATCAATCAGTGTTGATCTTTGATGTCCTGGGTACTAGTATTGTGCCTTCTTCTGATGTCTTTTCTCCAGAAGCAGATGCACCTTTAATTATTCGCAATTTTTGGGAAACTTATCAATCAATTAACGAAACCAATTTTCAAGAAACCTACAATGATGCTATTCAATTTAAACAAGAAGCCTTGAGTTTATTTAACTTTGGCTATTTAAGTTTGGCTGAACGGGCCCAGGCAGAAGAACTATATTGGGCTTGTTGTTATAAAATTGCAGCAATTGTTGACCAATGTGATTATGTCCCCGATGAGTTGGAAGATTTGGCACAGATTATGGCATCTATTTATTATGCCAATCTTTCGATCTTTCAATCTGTCCCCGATGCTTGGGCAATTAAGCAACTTTTCCCAATTATGCCCATTCATCGCCTTGATGAAAAACCCACTGTAAGAGGTATTTTAGCCGATATTACTTGTGATAGCGATGGCAAAATTGATCGATTTATCAACCGCAAGGAAATCAAAAATGTCTTAGAGTTACATCCCTTAGTCGATCCGAGTCCTTACTATCTAGGGATGTTTTTGGTTGGTGCGTATCAAGAAGTTATGGGTAATTTACACAATCTCTTTGGGGATACTAATGTAGTGCATATTAGAATAACTCCCAATGGTTATCAGGTAGAGTCTGTTGTCAAGGGAGATACAGTTAGAGAAGCTTTAAGCTATGTACAATACGATAGTGAAGACTTACTGGAAACCATGCGTTGTCGTACTGAAGTCGCACTACAAAACCAACAAATAACTCTAGAAGAAGCTCAAAAACTGTTACAAAATTATGCTAGTAGTCTTGATAACTATACCTATTTAAAATAAAAAAAAAATATAAGTTTTGAGATACAAAGCCAAAAAACTTTATGATGTTACCCAATTGTTACTCAAATAAGCAATTAGACTGATGGAATTAATTGTGCATAGCTATTACAAATATTATGTCTGATCCTGGTTTAGAAAAGCTGTTGCATCGTCTGTCTAACAATCTTGCTGAAGATAAACTAGTTCAAAGCGTCACCAATAACATCAGAAAAGAACTCAATGTCGATCGCGTAGTTCTATATTATTTTTATCGACAATGGAAAGGAAGAGTCACTTTTGAATCTCTAAGCTCGATCAATTACTCAATTTTCGGTTCAACGGGACCTGATGAGTGTTTTAACGAGAAATATGCTGCTATGTACCAACAAGGGAGAGTAAACGCGATCGCTAATATTGAAACAGCATCAATTGCCGAATGCCATCGAGATTTCTTAAGGACATTACAGGTAAAGGCTAACTTAGTTGCACCAGTTTTATCTCCCTCAGGTTTATGGGGTTTACTAGTGGCTCATCATTGTCAAAGTCCTTTTAATTGGTCAGAAGACAATATTAAAACTATGCAAACAGGGGCGGTAACTCTTGCCCAATCTAGTGTAATTCGTGATAATTAACATCAGCTTAATCTACTTTCATCAAGCAAAGAGCGATCGC
>JASJDX010000606.1 GCA_030064975.1 Pleurocapsa sp. MO_192.B19 | reverse complement strand
GGGCATACAAAGAGTAAAACAACTCCCCTTACCTAGTTCTGAAGTTACTGTAATATCTCCGCCATGAAGTTGAGCTAGTTTTCTTGATAGTGCTAAACCCAAACCCGTACTTTCGTGGTGACTGGTAATTTGTGGGAAAGGCTTGAATAGTTTAGTTCTATTTTCAGCAGAGATCCCCATACCTGTATCTATTACAGCAAAATAAAGTAGATCTTGTTTTAACTCAACTTTTAGAGTTACTGAGCCTTCTTCGGTGAATTTGATAGCATTACTCAGTAAATTAACTAAAATCTGCTTAAGGCGGACAGAATCGGCAGTACAAAAGTCAATATTGTCTCCCAGCTTAAATATAAACTCCAATCCTTTTTGCTTGGCTTTTTCTGCAACTATAAATATAGATGCTTGACAAATTTCCTCTACCGCTAGCCTTTCTAAGTCTAATGTTTGTTTATTAGCGTCAATTTTAGCAAGATCGAGATAATTGTTAACTAAATCTAATAAATGTTCTCCGACACTCAGCAAGGCACTAACATATTGCAACTGTTTAGGATTAAGAGGGCCATAATACTGCTCTTTTAACATTCCTGCAAAGCCCAACATGGAAGAAATTGGACTACGTAATTCATGATTCAGGTGAGATATATGCTCTTGCTTGATTTTTTCTTGAGCTAGCCAATTTTCTTTCTCTGCTTCTAGCTGCTTGATCTTATCTTGTTGTTGCTTAATTAAATCTAGCTGCTGTGCCACAACTGTTTGTCGACTGATAAAATCAAATAAGGTGTTTTCTAAGATATTGGGCAATTTATAAAGCTTATACCTAAGTAGATAGCCACTAACTCCAGACTGAATCAACTCTACTGCTTGTTCCTCTCCTAAAGCATCTGTAATCACAATGAGGGGTGTTTTGGGATACCGATGACAACATAATTGACATTGTTTGACAAGAGATTCGGCTGTTTGAAAACTAGAAAGCCGAGAATAGTCATACAAGATGGCACTATATTTTTGCTGAGGAAAATTTTCAACTATTTCAACTAATTGATCCGCTTCAACAACATCGTAAGTCAAATCGATACCTGCTGAATATAGGGTTTGAGAGATCGCTTCTATATCAGTGGTATTACTTGTAACAATAAGAAGATTCACGTTACTGAGTGCTGTTGCTTTTGGTGGTAGCTGTAAAATCGACTCAGAACTATCTGACATAGGTATCAATGCTTATTAAGAGTTAAACGGGTATTAAGCTGTTTCGTTTTTTATAGTATCTATCAACCTGGAATTACAATCTTCATTTTATATAAACCTTTACGTAATGTCTCTCAGACAAACTATAATTATGTTGCTTTTAGTAAGTTCTGTGACAACAAAATAATTATTTTTACTTTTTAGTTTTTCAATTTCAAATGTTTAGGCAAAATTATAAATTAAATTTATTTTGAATTTTATTAATCTATTGCTACACAAAGAGTTTTAGCGAGTAAGGTAATTTGCTTGACAAATATCAAAATTTTTATGGGGATTAGACAGGATGACTTAAAATTCTTTTTGAGCAAAAATCATCATAGCAAGAATTAACAATAAAGCTGTATACAAAATACCATATAAAGCATGACTTAAAAGTTCCGTCACATCGGGCAATAAGCCATAAACTGCTTCATTCTTTAAATCTAGCCGTGACAGGTTAGGCAATACTAGATAAAGACTAGTAGTCAGGCCTTCAATACTAGCATTTTTACTCAATTTTCCTAATTCAACCAGATCTTCACTAAAGTGTCCCATTAAATAAACACCAAAACTGAGCAAGGTAGCCAAGATTGAACTAGTAAATACCCCAAATAAAATGGCTACAGCCACAATAAGTCCTAATTCTAATAGTAGATAAATTCCCGCTGTCACCAATGCCCCTGTAGGATAACTAATATTAGAAATACTGAGCATGACTAAATAAATGCCCATCATAATCGCGATCATTACCGCTAATACTGTAGTCAGCCCTAAATGTTTCCCTAGAATAAGTTCGGCACGGCTAATGGGTTTGGGAATTAACATTAATAGAGTACGCTTTTCAATTTCTTTGTTAATTAATCCTGTCCCGACAAAAATTGCTATTACTACACTCAGAATTGCGATCGCTCCGATGCCAAAATCTAAGAGAATTTTTTCGTGAGTACCTGCGGCAATTTCAGGTATAATTCTTTGAGCCAAAATTAATAGCAGAGAAAAGAAACCTATAAAGTAGAGAATGCGATCGCGGATAACTTCTTGAAAGCCATTATTGGCGATGGTAAAAACTCTAATTAAGTTCATCTTCTTTAATAATGTGAGAATTAAACAGCAAATATTTCAGGGTTTACACTGTTATCATTCCCAAATTTAAATAAAAAGATAACATTATCTTGATATTTGTGCGTGTTCTCCTCCTTTCTAATCTCTAAGATGGTGTTGAAGAACATTGGTAGATAAATTAAATAAGGCGACACCCAGATTCGAACTGGGGGATAATGGATTTGCAATCCACGGCCTTACCACTTGGCTATGTCGCCGCACGTTTTCATCGTAGTGCTTAAACAGTATATCAAATTCTGCTCACTATTGATCTGATGATCTTAATATCTTCAACTAAATGTCTCTAGCAAATAGAAGGCTGTCTTTCTTTTTTGCTGGATATAGCTTTAGATAAAGTTAATTGTGTTCCATCTCGATTCCAGTGTACGTAATCAAAAACCTCATGCAAGATAGAAAACCCTCTACCGTTTTCAGCTTCATCTTGAGGTAACTGTTTCACTAAGCTATGATGACTGGTAATGCAACTATGCTCTGCGCCAAAACCGTTACCTTGATCTGCAATTACCCAAGAATATTCTCTAGTAGTGGCTGTAAATCGAACAATAATGGTTTTAGAAGGGTCAAGCTTGTTACCATGCTTAGCGGCATTAACTAAAGCTTCTTGTAAGCCTAATCTTATTTCTGGTCGCCATTCTGGAGGTACATTTACTAAGAGTAAATCAAGAACAGGGCAGAGATAAAGTGTTGAAGTAAAGCTCATGATACTCCATTTACTTCTACTCCAAGGAATAGGGATGGCAATCACTAATTTTATACCTCTAGGTTAAATTCCAGGATTTGTGCTGTTAAAATTTGGCAACTGCATCAACTTAGCAATTGATGTTTTAATGTTTATTAAGTATCAAAGCTAATTTCAATTATATTTATAGCTAAGATAACGATTTGAAATTTTGTTAGATTTGCATATTTTCAATAGCTAAAACGCTCTATCTAAACAATCTCATTTTTGAGATAACTTGGTTAATTTATTAGCTAATTCAACAGTCAAAACCATAGTATTTCCATTAAGGCTTTCCAAAAATTGCATCATATATTATTAATTATACTAAACTTTATAAATTAAATAGAGAATTTAAATGTCATTCATTGCTTTTTTAAAATAGCGCAACATTCAATATGAGTGGTTTGAGGGAAAAAGTCGGCAGGTTGAATATAAATAGGTTGATATATATCTGACTGACATAGTAGTTGAATATCCCTAGCTAGAGTCGCGGGCTTACAACTAATATAGACAATATAAGATGGTTGTAAATTTAATAAGGTTGCAGTTACTTTAATGTCACACCCTTTACGGGGAGGATCGAGCAAAACTATATCTGGTTTGAGCTCGATCTGCTCAAGGCAATTTTTGACTTGACCTGTATTAAAAGTAACATTATTGATTTGGTTGAGGACAGCATTTTTTTGGGCTTGTTGAATTGAAGCGGGGTTGATTTCGATCCCAACAACCTGTCGTACTTTTTGTGCTAGAGGTAAACTAAATGTGCCAATGCCACAATAAGCATCAATTATTGTTTCATCTCCCGTTAGGTTTAACTGTTCGACGATCGCCTGAAATAATAATTCTGCTGCGCTAGTATTAACCTGAAAAAAAGTATCCGCCGCAATATGTAGTTCTACCCCAGCAAATATTTCCCGTAGATAAGGTTTCCCCGCAATGGTATAAGTTGTTGCACCCAAAATAGCATTAGTGCGATCGCGATTGATATTTAAACAGACTCCCACAAGTCTAGGATATTTATCTAACCAAAGTTGGGCTTGTTCTTCAATACCTGTTAACTTCTGATCTTTTGTCACCAAGGTAAGTAGTATTTCTCCTGTATTACTACCAATTCTGAGAGAGAGATGACGCAATTTTCCCTGATGATTGGTTTCGTTATAAATTGACCAACCCTGTTGCTGTATATCTTGCTTAATTTCTTTAAGTAAAGGATTTAAACGTTCATCTTGAACAGGACATTGATTAAGATTAACTAGCTTATGACTACTGTAACGATAATAGCCAGCTTGAACTTGTCCTGTAGTAGATCTTGCTAAGGGATAAGTTGACTTGTTGCGATAATTGAGAGAATTTGACGTATGCAAAATTGGCTGCACTTGAATATCTTCAAAACCGCCAATACGTTGAAAAGCTTGAATTACCTGCTGACGTTTTGCTTCTCGTTGATAGTCTGGTGCAATATGCTGCCACTGACAACCACCACATTTATCAGCCACAATACACTGGGGACGTATGCGTTGTGGAGAGGTTGTTAATAATTGCTCAATTCTTCCTCTGGCAAATTTAGCTTTAGATTGTATTATCTTGGCAGTCAAGCGATCGCCTGTTACCGTATTAGGAACAAAAACAACCTTTCCTTCGTGTCTACCTACCCCTTCACCACTGGTATTAAGGTCAGTTATTTCTAATTCAACGACTTGACCCTGCTGTAATTTTTGGTTCTTCATTTATTTAGAATAAATTATTTAAGTGGAGATGTTTGACCAAATTAAATACTGTTTAAAACAATTAATTTTGGTAATCGCTTTGTCAATATCAATTGTTCAGCCAAGTTACGCAATTACAGCAGCAGATATTCCCCCAGCATCAGATATCCATCATAACTATATTATCGATCTAGCAGACATTTTAGATACAGATACCGAAGCTAAAATTAATAGTGCGATCGCTATTTTACAGGAGCATAAAAACAAAGCAATCTATCTTGTTACCGTTCCTGCTATTACTGAAATACAAACTCAGAGAAACTTTAAAATTATCCCTGCAACATCCCCGTCAAGAAGATTTCTCGAATCAATATTACTGAATTGGAATATCCAGCAATTAAAACAAGGAAACGGAATTTTATTTTTTGTTTCTGTAGCAGATCATAGCGTTGAAATTAGGTCAGGTTTTAATCTGAAATACATTCTCCAAGATCGCCATATTCAAGGAGTTATCGATAAAATTATCATCCCAAAATTCAAACATAGTAACTTTAATAAGGGTATTTTATTGGCTATACAAGCATTAATTACCAAAATAGATAACCCTTACTGTAATTTGCTCCCAAATCCCGAACATTCCACTTGGGAGTCTCAAAAAAAGGCTTTATGCTGGAAACGCAAAGTAAGTAGAGAAGATCGTTCCTATTATCCTTGTCCTGCTGAAGCTAGTTATCATGGAGGTAGTGGTAACTGGTAACTAATAACCTATTTAACGGCGACGAAAATTAATCTTTAAACCATAAAACCATCACCCACTGGAGGAATAATCCGCATGACTTCTTTTAACACTTGTTCTAGATAGACCATGTTTTAAATACAACTTTCCACTTCAAAGTTTAGCGATCATTTACCCAGTTCTTTAGATCTTGCCGTAGCAGTCTTTACTGCCTCTATCAATGCTGAGCGAAAACCTGCACTTTCTAATTTAGCGACTCCTGCAATAGTTGTTCCTCCAGGACTTGTTACTCGATCTTTAAGTACTCCTGGATGTATTCCAGTTTCTTTAACTAGAGTTGCTGTACCCAATACTGTCTGAGTTGCTAACTGTAGAGCGATCGCTCTAGGTAATCCTGAAGCTACACCACCATCAGCTAAAGCTTCTATTGCCAACGCCACAAAAGCTGGTCCTGAACCTGATAAACCCGTCACTGCATCCATTGAAGACTCAGGAACTTCTACT